>VYFM01000017.1 GCA_009842375.1 Candidatus Poribacteria bacterium
GGGTATAGAAGTGAAATGTCCAACATTGCACGGAAATATCCAGTTTAATATTATCAACATATCTTCGGTGTCAAAACCTCGTGCTTTAGCACGGGGATGTAGACACCGCAATTGACTTGACTTCATAAGTAAAAATTTGATAGGATATATATGTTCACTTGACAGACACTTGTGTCGCTTTCTGTAGAAAACAACTACAGTTTCGGTGGACATTACGTCAGGGCATGGCGGAAGTTACGCCTGTGGAGTTCAACTAAGACCACAATCTGTGGCACGAGAGACGGAAGCAGGAAACGCCATTCAGATTGTAAAGGTCTGATGTGAGAGCGAAGAATACCCCACGCTTTAGCGGGGGGAGTATGTCAACGGTAAAGAATGGACTATGTTTTTTTAGGCGGTGCTGGTGAAGTCGGTGCGTCGTGCCTACTGGTTTCTGTTGCGGATAGGCATATCTTGTTTGATTGCGGGATGCGCGTCAATCAAGTAGGTGAAGCTGCACTGCCTGATATTGAACTTCTCAAACAAAGTACGCCAAAGTTGGATGCTATCTTTGTTTCACACGCACACGCTGACCACATCGGCGCACTGCCACTTGCACACATTGCATTCCCACAAGTCCCTATATATGCGACAGAACCGACACAACGTATCTCTGCGGTTATGCTCGCAAATGCTGTGCGGTTACAAGAAAGCGATGAAAAAGAGGACACAAACCAGATTTTCACACAGGATGCGGTTGATGCGACTATCGCGAAGATGCATACGTTGCAAATGAGTGAATGGATAGATCTGTGGGACGGCTGGCGCGTCAAAATGGTGCGTTCTGGACACATACTCGGTGCAGTGAGTATATTACTTGATACGCCAGAAGGATCTTATCTTTATGGTGGAGACATCTCTACGTTTCATCAAAAAACGATTCACGGACTCGCTTTTGACGAGGTAGCCGGAACACAACCCGATTTTATGTGGTGTGAGGCGACTTACGGAGATGGGAATCACCCTGCACGTAACACCGAAGAAAAGAAACTTGCTGAGGCTGTCGCAACTATCATTGAAAATGGTGGCTCTGTGCTGATACCCAGCTTTGCCTTGGGACGCGCCCAAGAGATTATCCTTATTCTCAGAGACGCGATGATCAGTAAGAACATTTCTGTATTCCCTGTCGTAACAGACGGACTTGTCAATTCTATCTGCTCGGTCTACGAAACGCTTACACCTTATTTAGGAAAAAAACTACAAAAACATCTTGAAAATTCACGGCAACCTCTATTTCATTTCAGAAACTTCCGACGGGCACTCATGGGTGAACAGGAAACGATCTGTAAGGATGAGACCCCCAAATGTATTATTGCAAGCTCAGGCATGCTTACTGGCGGTGCTTCGGTGACCTATGCGAAAGGATTGGCTGCTAACGAAAAGAACGCTATCTTCCTATCGGGGTATCAGGATGCGGAATCCCCCGGTAGACGACTACAGGAACTCTCGCAAGGGGATACACTCACTTTTGCTGATGGCACAAGTGTGGCTGTCAACTGTCAGGTAGAAAGATTCAAACTTTCTGCTCACAGTGATCAAGGACAGCTGCTCTCGGTTATCAAACAGGTGAATCCGAAAGCACTGGCACTCGTTCACGGTGAAGGAAACGCTATAGCTGCTTTACGGGAAAAAGTGGAAAAGAAATATCCTGTTACTTGTCCTGTAAATGGACAGGTGTTTGAAGAAACTGATAAGACGTTACCGTTTTCTACAGAAACTCAAGAAACACTGGAGAAAACAATAACGAATGCAGTTGAGGTGCAGATCACAGACACCGGTGTTATACTGAATAAAGATATAATAGGATCTCATCAGTGGAAGAATTTTATCAATGGGAAACATGCTGCTACACTGGAAGGGGGAAGACTTATCATTCAAAAAATAAAATAATAGTAAAAGTGTATAGGTCTCATCTTGGCAGGGATACAATATCTGCCAATACATAGGCTATATACATATTTGTCCTCTCCCCAAGAATATGTATTGTGGTCTATTGTCCTGCGGGAAGATGTTAAACTTCCGCATAAATAGTGAGAGTCATCTGTGGATTGTTTCACGGAGGAGATATTTTTATGGGTATGTCAGATTGGTCACGTTGGACAGTGCAAGAACGGTGTATAGGTGAACTTATCATCTGGATGTTTGAAGAAAAAGATCCGTCTGGCACAATCGGCTTCACACCCGCAAATATATACGATGGCTACTATGATCGTTTAAAAAAAATGTGGGTGCCTAAGCATAGTTCGAGCACGGATAGACAGAAAGAAGTTATTCGGATATTCGAAAAGCTTAAACATCTCGGCGAACTGATATGCTCAGATGAACACAAGGATACATTTTATCTCTCAAAGCATGGGTATTTGTATCAGGAATTAGAAATGCGAAATGCGACATGACAAGTACCGAATACGATACGTTTATTCTTTCGAGCTTTCCTGTGGTTTTTCCTTCGGTTGTGTTGGCAGAGGTTCTGTGAACTCCTTGCCCTGATCCTCCGCTTCTTTTCGTCTGCGTTCCCACTCAGAAAACTTTCGGTAAGCTCTCGCTTCACCTTCAGCGATTCCTTCTGCCATACCTTCTGCTTTGGCGGCTTCTCTGGCAGCTGCTATTCGCTTCTCACGTCTTGCTTCTATGAAGTCTGATAATAACATGATTAGGTCTATGCCTCCGATTATCATTGCGACGAATGCCGCCCCCACTGGGATGAATGCGGAAATGTCCTTCATGACATTTTGAACAGATACGTGTCCCTTCCAGCCTTGTGCAATTTCAAAGTCCAGTGCAATGTATCCGTATATGAGAGCAAAGAGAGAAATTAGAAATAGGGCAACGCCTGTTTTTCCAGTTCTCCAGAAGTCTCGGACAGCTTGCCAGAAGATGCTAATTTGTTTCAAAATGTCCTCCATTTTGTTGGGTACAATATAACATGTTTCAGGTGAAAAATCAAGTGGAGGACAAGTAACTGCACAAAGTTCTCTCTGGATAATATGTCTTGTCCGTTGGGTAGAGCGTGCGAAACCCGACGGACAAGGTAACTCTTAGTAATATACAAAAACTGGTGATTCTTAAAACTGAATAACCCTGGCTAAAAAGACAGGTAACTGCACGAATTTTTCTATCATAAGTTGTTCTAATATGGTATAATCTCTATAGAAAAATTTAACATAAGCAGACCCTTGGGTATCTGATCCTAGTCTAAAAGTAAAATGGAGTGAAGTATGGCAAAAACAAGACAAAGTAGTAGTTTTGGACCGGTTTCCACTTACGCAGGACGTGTCCCTTTTGAAGAGAACGATACAACAAAAGACGAAACATCAGATATTACACTGGAAACACGCGTTACCAATTTAGAGATAGCTGTGAATCAAATTCTTGTAACTCTCAACGACATCAACCAAACATTGGATAATCCCACACAACAAAAGCCGAAGTCTCAACCGAAACAACAAGCTAAGTCCCAGCCCAAAGCAAAACTCTCAGATAAAGATAAAGCAGCGCAAGCTGAATCCGAGAAAGCAACGCAACTCGGATGTGAAGCTGTTCAAAAAGTCCTTGCTAATGGTGAACAACTTTGTGAGGCTGACATCCGTGAACGAGCCGGATTAAGTCAGAGCCGTTGGCTAAAAGTCATGAAACGGTTGAAAGAGGATAATATTCTCATGGACGACCAAAATCAAGACCGTAAAGCAAGACTCTACTCCATTCCCTCACACAACTGAATGACAATTTGATTCTTCTATCTGAATCATGTACAATTAAAATACAGTAAAATCTGAAGGTATATGAGGTGTAATATGAAATTCAAAGAAGGATATCCATTGACACATGTTGTTTATAATGAGACGTTTGATGAGACATTCACCGCGTATATAAAAAAGAACGGTGTCGCGTGGCTTGGCTGGATTCCGGAATTACCAGATGTCAAATGTGAAGGCGAGACGGTAGAGATCGTCCAAAAAGAGTTACACGATACGCTTCACCAAACGTTAGTCGCTATAGAAGAAGCATGGGATGAGCAATTTGAAGCGGATGTAAGGGCTGGTCGTCTTGAGCCTCTTATAGAAAAAGCTAAACGCAATTGTGAGGAAGGCAATTACACAAAGATTGTCTGAGCTCAATGAACCAATTCCAGCATATCAGGAGTCAGGAATTTGTTACACTGGAAAACAAATTGCCTGCAGAAATTCGGAGAGCTGTAGCGAAACAATTCCAACTTCTTCAAACGAACCAATCCCATCCCTCTCTCAGATTTAAAAAAGTGTTAGGAAGATGGTCGCTCCGTATCACACACAACTATAGGGCTTTGGGATACAGACACGAAAACACGATCACGTGGTATTGGGTTGGGACACATGCTGAGTATGAGAGGCAGATAAGTAAGCCTCTATAGTATCAGAACGTCAAACAAAGACGACACGCACCACTTTGCAGTCAACTATCAGCCAGTTTATACACACCCCGTTGCACCCGGACAATTTCACCTTCATCTAAAAGTTTCTTAAGTTCATTTCCTATCGTCTGTGCGCTACCATCAATGGCTTCAACGAGTAAGGATGTTTTTTTCTCACCAGTTGCCAGTAGAAAGAGTATCTGCTCCCGGACACTGATACGTTGAGCGTTGCCACCTCTTAGTTTCCGTAACAAGCGGTTTGCTGTCCGTGGTGAGCATCCCAAAATACGTTCCACTTCTTCTCTCTCGGAATCACCTGTTAAACTTGCGTAATCTGCTTCAAAACGTTCGCGTGTCGCTATGACTTCAGGCAGCTTATCTAACCCGCCTGCAATCTCAAAATCTTCCCAGTCAAAAAGGAGTGTTTCGGGTCTGTCAGTAATGTCGCGGAGCGGCAAACTCGTGAGTAGGACAATCTTCTTATCGGTCCAGCGTTCCAATCCTGCATTTTTTATGATTCGTGTAAGTAATCCGACAGCACTCTGTTGAAAGACACTCTGAATTCGTTCATCTTTATAGTTGTGAGGATTTATTTTTTCATCATAATGGAGAGGATGCTCATCATTTCTAAATAACATCTGTGCCCAGCGCCAAATGGTAGATTGTCCCCAGCGCGGTGTACCAACTATCCATATTACTTGTGGTGCTTCAGAGGTCATTTCCAAACCATCAGCACCAAACGTGTCTTTAAAGTCTGTAACGAAACAGACGTTTGCTGCTTCTACTAAATCTGATATATGTGGGAGAATTGCCCTATAAGTGATAATTGCATGCGTAACCTTTGGGTTCTTTTCAATTTCAGTACGGATGCCGAGGAAAAAACGTTCTCCCAATTTAGAAAGTCCCCTAACATCCCAATTGTTTTCATAGTTTAAGATTTCGGATAGCGGATAGGTACCTGCACGAATCTGAAAGACCTTGTTGTTTGCCAACCAAGCAGTCGGTTCCGTATGTTCGAATTCGATTGCTTCATCTGGAAATATGTTACGAAGGTGTTGTTCTGAAAGCACTGGCGATATCAATAAAAGACGTTTGACACTCGAATTTAGCACCGGAGGTAGCATGAATGTCAGTTTTTGGATATCGGACCACATGGGGGCATCCGCATCCCGTTTGTAATGCGCAAAGAAACGTTTTAGCTGATGCCAAAACGTCCAATGTTCGTTTTCGCAGACAGTCGGGAATTCCTGAATTTTTTCGACTGTCTGTGCGTCTAAAATACCCAACTGGATGGCTTGATGTAGCTTCATCGAGATTTTCATAGTTTCGTTAAGGACAAAGGTATCGGGGTTAAAGAAAGGGATCCCTTTTGTTTTTAATGCTTCGGCAGCATTGTTATCTACAGGAATGTAGACAGAGACACCGCCCTCAAATACTATACTAAACTGTGCCAATTCATCGCCTGTTTCCACGTCAACGAAGCCGTTTTTGACAACCTTGCACTGCACATTCAGATGGCACATCTGCTGAATGAGTTCATTTTCGTGAGGTTGAAATGCCTGGATCGCTGCGCGAATTCGTGTGATAGGGTTTCCATCGTGCCTGCTGTAAGGTTGTATAGTACTGAGTAGAGATTTAGCAAAGTTTCCTAAAGTGTAACCTTCCCAGTTCACACTCCATTCTTTCAACAACTTTGTTGAAAGCTCACACTTTATAAATAGGTGTCTTACATTTGCTCGTCGTTCATCAATGATACAGATCCGTTCTGTTCCATCTGTCGGTTCAAGAATTTGTTCGACTGTATCGGTGTGCTTTGGATCAATAAACAATCCTTCAAACGGTAATATCTGTGCCTTCATAGATTGTAAAGCACGAGATTGTGATAAAAACCCGCGTGCCTGACACGTTGTGTAAACGGAACATGACGGACAGATGCTTAAATCTGGATTCCCACCCTTTTCAGCAAATACGTGACACCGTTCGGGGTCCTCACAGACATTCCCACTTTCAAAAGGGTTTGCCATCCGAACATCAACAGGTATATCTTTCACCTGTTCCCATCTGTACAGTCTCGATTTCCAGCGTGCAAGAGAGGAGAAGTTTAATTCTTGATAACGTTGTTCCACAACGTCTGTTGAACTTGCATCTGGTATGTTTAAACAAATTGTCCCTCCATTGAGGAGGTGCGATTCTATGGCATGATTTATGTATGGAATGTTGTCCGACGTGGTGCCCAAGATCCGGACGTTTTTTTGAAAAACCTGCTGCAGCTGTGCTGCGTTCTCTTCGGGAGTCGTATATACTTTATGTGCTGGCTCTTGCTGATGGAGGATAGGAAGCGGACGTTTTAATGTTAACGGACTCAACTTACCCTCTCGTATTGAGATAAGTTTTTGGGTTACCGGCATCCCAAAATTTGAGATTGACGGGGGAATGCCGGTATCGTCCCAAACATCTGTTATTGGCGTGGTTCTAGTAGGCAGTTCGGTATCAGGCGTATCTGCACGTAACCACACAGTCCCCTGATCTTCCCATAGTATTATGGATGTATCACAGTCATCTTCTTTATCAGGGTGGATCCAATAGTAGAAATCGTTAATTTTTTGCAGATAAGTAAAACCGCGTTTCAGAAATGCTTTCTTCGCGAGATCAAGATTACGTGAACCGAGAGATTGTGGCACAACTGGTGCAGTTTTCGTCTCGGTTTCTAACGGCTTTGTTATAGGATATTCAGGTGTGTGGAGTGTCGCGCGGAGGTTGTTAATAAGAATAAATAGGATCTCTTTGGCAATCACGGGCGGGTCTAACAGATTTCCAAGTAGGATTTGGTATCGAGAATCCCACTGGCTGTATCCGTTTTTCCCAAGGATTTCAAGATAAACGTCTCGGTGGTTCGGATTTTCCGATGTCGGTGCATGACGATAAATATAAAACTTATCATCCGCAGTGTTTGGATGAAGGTAATCCGGTATTCTGCAAGTGAAACGTAACCCGCCTGATTTTGTTAACGTTATCAGTGGGTTCGCAACGGAGTCAACAAGCGTTTTAATACAGGTCAGCACAGCATCCGGGTCAGCACATATTGATGGATATGTAAAATGCAAGTCGTGCCATGGTGCCCCGTCGTGTTCGGAGGGTCCGCCGGTATAGATCTGAATTCCCCAGGATTCTAACCACCGCCAGAGTTGCCAGCACAGTATTGTTTGTCTGGTTGAGAATCTATCGCCACCAAAATCCTTTGGACCCTGATCGTTATTTGGGGCACGACCTATCGGCATAAAGGAGATATCTGCTAATTCCAAATCATCAAGCATTACCGGGTATCTCCGCGCGCAATAAACTTTTAGATTATAGGAATTATTTTTATAGAGGACAGGCGTTGCTACTGTCTTTCGTTGGTGGAGTGTTTCTAAATGCCGTTTATGACAACGTTGAATGATATCTTTTGGAAAATCCATGGTTCGTTTTGATGTGTTGTCTGTACTACATTGACCGCAATGATACGTTCTTTCTGAAAACGTTAGGTCTTTCTTTTTTTATCCACACTTATAGAATCGCGATGCTTCTGTGACGGGTATCCCAAGCGTTTCTGCTTTGGTCTTAAGTTCAGAGAGAAGCCCACCTAATACGTCCTATTAGGATACCACATTTCACACTAAAAGTCAGGTTATTTTTGGTGTCTACATCCCGCTAAAGCAGCAGAGTCTTGACAACGAAGAATGTTGACATACTCCGCAGCCTAAAGGCTGGAGGTTCTTCTATCACAAGAGACAGCCTGCCGAAGCGGGTCTTATGTCCCCTCCTGAAAAGGTTGATGCCCCAACCTTGTGAATATTAATGGCAGCATTTATATCTCGGTCATGATGGATTTGGCAGTTATGGCAGAACCAATCACGAATACTCAAATCAAAGAACATCTGAACTTGTCCGCAGGCATGACAGACTTTACTTGTAGGTGTCCATCTGTCGATTTTCACGACAGATTTAGCCCGTTTCTTTGCTTGCCATTTGATTTTCTGCATGAAGTCTCCAAAGGCATAGTCGGATACCTTTCTGCCCCAGAGGCGTTTCATACCTTCAAGGTTCAAGTCTTCAAAGAAACAGGCATCAAACTTTCGGACAAGTTCAAGTGCGAGTTTCCAGTGATGGTCTTCGCGTTGCCGACCTATTTTCCTGTGGACACGCGCCAAGTCTTTGCGTGCGCGTTCTCTATTTTGGCTGCCTTTCTGCTTCCGAGACAACGCACGGCTCACACGTTTGATAAGTATAGAAGCAGACTTATAGAATTCTGGCGATTGATATGTCGTGCCATCCGAACAGGTAAGAAAGTCCTTGAGACCAAAGTCAAACCCTGCTGTTTCACCAGTCTTGGATGCAGGCTCAAGTCCTTGTGCGTCTGTTGTGATGGTGATATACCAATCTCCTACAAAGTCTTTTTTAACTGTAACTCGTTTGATATTTCCTGCAATGGGGCGGCTATACCAGAAGCGATACCATCTTCTATTGACACGGATTTTCGCTACAGGACAACCATTGTCTTTCTCAAGAGGATCTATCTTGACTTGGCTACCATCAAACGTCATGGATTTGTATTTATACCGACTTCTAAATTTAGGCGAACGCTTGGCTCTGCCTTCAAAGAAGTTTGCCAACCTCTATCAATGCGTTGGATACACGCTTGCAAACACCAAGAATATGGACTTTTCCAATGTTGATATTTGTCAAGTCGTTTCAGTTTCGTCAGATGTTTGATCATATCGTAGCAAGACGGTCGCTTATAGTCTTCACAATGTCCATATATCCTATAGTGCCGTTGCCACAACGCAACAAAATGATTGTGGACATGGGCAATGATATGCAGGTCTTTTTGCATAAGACGATTTCTTTTATGGCTTTGTCCCTTGTATTTGTAGGTTCGCATGATTTACCCCAGCATGATTATCCCATACAGTTTGGTTCTGGTAGAGACCACGCCAAGAGACGTGGACTGTATTCTCTACCAATCATGCTGATTATATTATACTACAAATACACGAAAAAGTCAACACTTTTTTGATTGATTTACATGTTGGCGGTGTCTACATCCCCGTGCTAAAGCACGAGGTTTTGACACCGAAGATATGATAAGCAGTTCCCAAAAGGGAACGGATACCTTTTAGGTGGTATCACAGGCGAGGTTAGGAAACCTCGCCTACCGTTGGGAAAACTATTGGGGAGCAGATATTATGAAATTCACGGTTCCTGTGGGAGAGACTAATCCCGTCACTTGGATTGTCAAATCTGTAAAGGACGATTTCGCTGTCGGATAAAAGAATTTGAAATATGTTCCGTGTTCACTGCTACCTTGTTCGAACGAGACAATATCGTCATCCGTTATCTCGTTCCCATTTATTATTATCTCAAGTCCACTTGCCTCAAGTGATAATATTCCCGTCTCAAATCTATCTGCTGGATAATATAACCAGATATACCATCCGTTAGCAGAATTCGCATCTTGTGCTTTAACGGGTTTTGTAAATATCCCACCGTCGACAGCTTCTGGATTATCGTCAGGCGTATCCGTTGGATCACCTGTATTTGGTGGGTCTCCTCCACCTGTTGGCGGATCGCCCGTTCCTGGCGGGTCTCCTCCACCTGTTGGCGGATTCCCTGTATTCGGTGGGTTTCCATCACCATTTGGTGGGTTTCCATTGCCATTTGGTGGGTTTCCATTGCCATTTGGTGGGTCTCCTCCACCTGTTCCTGGTGGATTCCCTGTATTCGGCGTGTTTCCATCACCATTGGGCGTGTTTCCTCCATTTAGCGGATTCTCTGTCCTTGGTGGGTCTTCTTCACCTATTTTAACAATAATATCTGTGGTATCCATATCCTTTTCTGCTTGCAGGATAGGTTTCTCACCAAAATAAAATGTATAGACAAGTTTGCTTGGCAGTATCTGGATGATCGGCTGATTACCAGATCTGTTCGCCGCGCAAACGGTATCAAAGTCATTGCTAAGACAAATACGACCGTCAAGAGACGTAAACAGATACTGATCTACATCACCGGGTTGCAGCATTGAACCCGTATAATGATTAATCATTGGACCCGTATACGAATTATCGGAACAACCGGTTATGCCGATAAGTCCGATAAAGAGGCTATAGACTAATCCTATCCACTTCGTTGTTCGCATCAATTATCTCCTGATTAGCGTAAAAGGTCTAATTGGAATACATTTGTGCCGTCATCAGAGACAACGCCATTTACATTCAGGTAAAACTTCGCTGTATGTTCAGGGACTAGCCCGTTCACATGAATTGTTATCTGAGAGGCATCCGTATCAACTGTGAATCGGACACTGCGCGTGCCATCGTTATTATTTATTTGTCTGAAGTTTTCTATCTGGAGTAGGTGTTGAGGGTCAATCCTTAACTTTATACCTGCCGCAATTTTGATGTCGAGTCCGCTGGTTCCGGGTGTTGTCCCGCGCTGTGATTCGGGGAATCCAGCAGGATAGTATACTTGAATATCCCACTCACTCTGTGCATTATATCTTACGCCGTCAGGACTGTATGCTGCCGACTGGACCCTTCCTGCATCAATCAATTGCTGGACAATCTGGGTGGTATCCATGAACCTTTCCGCACGCAAAAGAGGCGTATCTTTATAAAAAAACTTATAGACAAGGCTTGTCGGATGTAAGTAGACAGTTGGCACCTCGTTACCTGTGGCACTTGTTTTATCATCTAAAATCACTCTTATGCAAATAGAATCAAATCCATCCTGCAGACAAACCGTATCCTCACCTGTTGAATTGAGATACCGATCCACATCGTCTACTGTTAACACAGGACCCGTATAAGGCACATCGGAACATCCCGCAATACTGATGAACATAATGAGAAGTCCAAAGCTTCGATAAATAATTCGTGTCATTGTTTTTCCTTTTGTTGGGTATTGAAAATATAGAAATTGTGGATATAAACGAAAGGATATTATTATCTGTTACAGTTATAGGGTTTGATATACTCACCGTCCTAAAGCCACGGAGTCCTGTAGCAATGTGTGAATAAGGGGTTATCCGCTTTGCATAAAGACGTAATATATTTTTAAATTCTCAAAGATATTATCATACTGTGACTTTTAGGTGAAATATGGTATTCTAATAAGACTCCTTCAATGCAGATATTTATGGTATCTGCGCACCACAAATGGGAAGTATCCACCTTTGTGGGCAGTAGTGATATGCCATTAAAAACACATAAGATTGCCTTAGATCCGAATAACAAACACCGTGCTTGGTTTGCTCAGCAATGTGGCTATGCCCGTTTTGCCTATAATCATGCGTTAGCAGATTTCAAGGCGGGATTAGAGAATGATGAGTTTCTCTCTACATCAAAGTTGAATGAGAGATTTAATGTTGCTAAGAAAGAATACGCTTGGACAAAGACCCAAGATCAAGTTGTTGCGAACAGAAGCATATTTGTGAACCTCTCAGCTGCGATTGCGAATTGGGTATCCAAACGTGCGAAGTTTCCGAAGTTTAAGAAACGTGGCAAAAAGGATGCTTTCACGACAAATAATCAATCTGTTGAAGTCCAAGGCAAACGTATCAAACTCCCCAAAATCGGATGGGTCGAGATGTTTCAATCGTTGCGATGGACAGGCAAAATCATGAAAGTGACTATCAGCAGAACAGCACACCGATGGTTTGTATCCATAACAATAGACACAGAGGACACCGAAGCAGTTGATACCTCAACGCACCCTGTGATTGGTATTGATGTGGGTATAAACACATTAGCAACCTGTTCTGATGGCAGCAAATATGATAATCCAAGACCGCTAAAACAATATGAAAGGAAGTTGAGGCGCGCCCAACGTAGACTGAGTAAGCGGATAAAAGGATCCAAAAATTGGATAAAGCAGCAATGGAAAGTCGCACGTATTCACTACCGCATCTCTTGTATCCGAAACGATGCCCACTATAAAGCAACAAATGATATTGTTCAAAACGTCAGTGGTATCGGTATTGAGACGTTAAAAATCACGAATATGCTGAAGAATAGGAAGTTAGCGAAAGCGGTGTCAGATTCAGCATTAGGTGGGTTTCT
>VYFM01000083.1 GCA_009842375.1 Candidatus Poribacteria bacterium
GTGTTAATGCAAAAATATTGGGATTTATCTAAGTTGAGTTTGTATCAATGTTAAAATGACATAAAGATAAACAAGATAAAGGTACTTACTGCTATCGCAGTGTTAGAAGCATCAAGATTAAATAACGGATTTCCGTATCCTACATTTTAATTTTCAAAAGTTGATCAATGCGTCCATCTAAAAAGATGGGTGTATAAAGTTTTTGGCAAAAGTTTGTGCTAAGGTGTTTCTTATGAGAATTTCCCAATTTTTCTGACCGAATCGCAGATTTTACGAATGACGCAGATATGTTTTCGATGTCCTGTCCTCGCTTTCAACGTATTGATGTTATTCTTTTGAAATGGGATTGGAAGGTGAAGACTCGGAACTCCGCGTTCATCCGTGTAATCCGTGACAATCAGCGCTTCAGACAACACACATGCCAAAAACTTTACACACCCTAAAAAGGTTATTTTGCTTGAATCAATACTGCCCAATGTGCTTCGTTTGGTGTCGTTAAAGTAATGCTATCGCTAAAGGATATTTCCTCCACCTGTCTCCATCTACTATGTTGTATATTTAGCCATCTAATTGTTACTGCTTTTGCATCTATCTTTTCAATAGTACTCAAATCAAGATCAACTGAACCACCTTTTGGAAAATAGACTGCATATTCCTTTCCAAGATTTGCGATGGTGTACGCTTCGTTTTCCTCTCTATTAGAAAGCAGGTCATTGTTTGGCTCACACTTAAACACATCCATTTCGTCCGTAATCATTCGCATACTCTTGATGCTCGCTTGGGCAGTTTCGGTCAAGCCGAGACCATTAGGTGGACGGTGGAACCGCGCTGTTGCCAATCCGCCAAAAATATTTCGCCAAAACCGTTCCAACCCATTTCGCGTTGTACCGTATTTTCCAGTATCAGCACCGTAAATCTTGACATTATTCATGGGACGTATCGGTGAAAGTTCCGCCCTATATCTCTGGGCATTATCCCAATGTGTCTGCTGCTTCTGCATGTTATTCTGTGATATATCACAAAACGAATAAATTTCTGGGTGATCTTTTGTATTTCGATGTTGTTCATGGTATAATTCCCACGGATTCCAACTCTCAGTTGTTTCAACGCCACGTTCTGCCTCGGCTGCTCGATTCTTGATGTAAGTTGACCAGTATTCACCCCATGCAGGCGTGACTGCGGTCTCATTGTCCATACAGTAGAGTATGTGTCCATAAGGAAGCGTCTCTGAAAGAAGTTTATCCACATATTTTTGTTGATATTTTAGGACGATTTCCTGATTGTTCTTTTTCGGCACAGACCTAAAGAAGTCATTTTGCGCTGCACTTGGATGGCTATTGACAACAGTAGGTAACCCTGTCTCCTCAGCGGTGTAATTGCTATTATTTTTGGGATTAAATGGATTTACATCCCAATAATCTCTATAATAGTTGAAAGTTGCCCACACCTCAATCTGGACGATTATATCCATCTCGTGAGTCCATCTGATGAAGTTACGAAAACGTGTCCAGAATTCGTCATTCCACTGGTTTAAGTCATACCGATCACCTACTTTTTTGAAGGGTGGTACATCAACTTCCTCTGTCCATCCCATTGTAGACCTAACATAGTTTCCACCAACAGACTTCAATAGGTCAAGGTGTTCCTTTAGATTCGGTATCTGAAACAGATTGTCATCAACTGAACCACCGATTAGCAGAACAGGTTCACCTTTGTATTGCCAGTAACGAGGGTTTTCCGCGTAAATTTTGATGCGATTTTGTTCCATATTAGTTTCCTTTTCGGCATTGGTTTCCTGTTCTGCTATGGAGCATAAGAATACGGTTATAAACACAGCCAGAACAAACTTACCGAATGAAGTGTGCAACTCCAAAAAACTTTTCACAAGATTGTCTCCTAAATATAATACCATTTCTAAATGATTAAGGATCATTATCTTGTAGGTCGGAGTGAGCGTAGCGATGTCCGACCTACAGACTGTTGTAGGAGGGAATATTATCCTATCAATTTCAAGATTTACTACAAACTCATGAGTTAACTTGCACTAAAACTGCCCAATGTGCTTCGGTTGGAGCGGTTAAGGTAATAGTATCGCTGACTGGCATTTCCTTTTCCTGCTTCCATTCACTTTTGCGGATATTTACCCATCGGATTGATACTGTTTTTGCATCCGTCTTTCCAATAGCACTCAGATCAAGATCAACGGAACCACCTTTTGGAAAATAGACAGCATATTCCTTTCCGGGATTTGCAATAGCATAAGCCTCATTTTCTTCTCTGTTGGAAAGTAGGTCAGTATTAGGTTCGCATGTAAAGATGTCCATCTTATCAGTTATCATTCTCATACTCTTGAGATGTGCTTGTGCCACTTTACTCAAACCAACACCACTATCGGGACGGTGAAATCGTGCTGATGCAAAACCGCCAAACACATTTCGCCAAAACCTTTCCAGTCCATCTCGCGTGCTACCGAATCGTCCGCCATCAGCACCATATATCTTGATATTATTGATAGGACGAATCGGAGATAGTTTCGCGCGTATCTTCTGCGCGTTATCCCAATGTCGTTGTCGTTTCTGGTGGTTATTTTGGGATATATCACAAAACGAATAGGTTTCGGGATGGTCAAAAGTCGCTTTATGTTTGTTATCCGATAGATCCCATGGATCCCACATCTCTGTTGTTTCAACGACTCGTCCAACTTCTTCTGCTTTCTTTTTAATATAGGTCGACCAATATTCTCCCCATGCAGCCGTAACAGCAGTTTCGTTGTCCATGCAATAGAGTATATGTCCATAAGGGAGCGTTTCGGAGAGCAATTTATCAACGAATTTCTCTTGATATTTCAAAACAATTTCCTGATTACGTTCTTTCGGGACAGACCAGAAAAAGTTGTTATTAGTTGCAACAGGATGGCTATTGACAGACGTTGGTAACCCCGATTCTTCTTCGGTGTAATTACTATTATTCATTGGATTGAAAGGATTCGCAGCCCAAGGTTCTCGGTAGTAGTTAAAGGTTGCCCACACCTCGATTTGGATAATAATATCCATCTCATCGGTCCACTTTAAGAAGTTTCTAAAACGGTTCCAAAATTCTTCATTCCACTGATTTAGGTCATATTTATCACCGATCTTTTTGTGTGGTGGCACATCACCTTCATCAACCCAACTCATTGTAGACCGTACATAATTACCTCCAACCGATTTCAACAGTTCAAGATGTTCTCTGAGATTCGGTATCTGAAATAGATTGTCCTCAACGGAACCTCCGATTAATAAAACGGGTTCACCTTTGTATTGCCAGTAACGTGGATTTTCACTATAGATTTTGATTCGGTTTTTTTCCATATTTATTTCCTTCTCGGCATTGGTTCCTTGTGCTGTTATTCCGCATAAGGTTAGAATTATAAAAAGAACCAACACAAGCCTGCCGATTGCGAAGTGTGGTTCTAAAAGATATTTCATCTGATTGTCTCCTGAATGTAAGGGAGTATTCAATATAAACAGGTGCCTCATTTTGCACCGTCATATATTATAACATAAGAATTTGCAGGATACAATTTCTTACGATCAGATATCAGAATCTGATTCGTTTTGATTATGATACTTTCAACCTGACAATTCTAAGAAAATGTGCTATACTGCACACATAAAATCTAAATAACTGGAGTTTATATTTGATGAATAATGAATGGGTTGTATATGATGGTAATCATGGAGTCGGCAACGGCAAGCATATTGTATTAGTCAGCGGAGACGAAGAATATCGTTCCGAAGAAGCCTGTCCGATGTTAGGGAGGATTTTAGCCATACACCACGGTTTCCGATGCACCGTGCTATTTGCTATTGATCCTGAAACTGGTGAAATTGACCCGACGAACCAAACAAATATACCGGGATTACAGAACCTTGAAGAAGCGGATATGATGGTGCTGTTCACACGATTCCGCGAACTACCCGATGATCAAATGAAATACATTGTGGACTATACTAACGCGGGTAAACCTATGATGGGGTTACGCACTGCTACCCACGCATTTAACTATACCCGAAACCAGGATAGTCCTTATGCCAAATATAGTTTCAACAATAAGGATTTTGACGGTGGATACGGTAGGCAAGTGCTCGGAGAAACGTGGATAAATCATCACGGACATCACGGTAAAGAAAGTGCGCGCGGGGTTATAGACGAAGAAAACAAAGATCATCCAATTCTTAAAGGCGTTACAGATATTTGGGGTCCCTCAGATGTTTACGGCATTAAGGAATTAACAGGAGACTCTCAGGTATTAGTGCACGGACAGGTGCTCGTTGGAATGGAACCCGCAGATCCCCCAAAACCGGATACTGTCACAATGCCGATGGCATGGATCAAAACCTATACTGGAGATACAGGGAACACCTCACGTGTCTTTAATACAACGATGGGTGCCTCAGTTGATTTAGAGAGCGAAGGACTTCGCCGTCTGCTTGTTAACGGATGTTATTGGGGTATGGAGATGGAGGATCTTATCCCTGATGAAAGTAATGTTGATTATGTCGGTAATTATGATCCCACCTTCTTCGGTTTCGGTACATATAAAAAAGGTGTAAAACCTTCGGATCATGCGCTGTAGGTAAAATCTTTATTGTAAGAGGCGCGTTTGTAGTTGTGCAATTTACGCGCCGCTTACATTGACAAAATCCCACCCTCAACAAGCATCGGTGCACCTGTCATATACCGCGACTCATCAGATGCTAAATAAACCGCTGCCCAAGCAATATCAATAGGTTCACCAATTCCTAATGGATGCATCTCATCAATCTCTCTATTCACTGCTTCCGGATCATCTTGTTGTGCAATAAATTCCTGATACAGTTCGGTATTAATCGTACCCGGACACAGACTATTTACGCGGATATTGTCCTCAGCATAACGAACTGCCATGCTCCGAGTAAGATGAACCACTGCGGCTTTAGAGGAGGTATAGGCAGGGTGCATAGGAAAACCAACAAATGCTGATTCACTTCCCATATTGATAATAGAACCACTTCCTGCTTCACGCATCAACGGGATAATCGCACGCGAGACGAGATAGATACTCTTTACATTCACCGCATACTGTCGATCCCAATCCGCTTCAGATATATGCTCCAATTCTCCTACGACAGCAATACCTGCATTATTAAATAGTACATTGGGTGTACCAAGTTCAGAAGTCACCTGTTGTGTCGCTTGTTCAATCTGTTCTGAATCCGTAACATTGCATTTACAGAAAATCGCAGTGCCACCAATGTCTTGTATCTGTTGAGCGGTCTGTTCACCGCGTTCCTCGTTAATGTCCCAGATAGTAACAGCTGCACCTTCTGCTGCAAAGAGCTCAGCAGTTTTCGCACCAATCCCTCGTGCGGCACCAGTTATAACTGCAATTTTATCTTTTAGTCGGTTTGCCATGTGTGTTTCCTGATTATAATTCACCTAAAAGCTTAATCCACCGTTCCCATGCCGATTTGACAGCTGCTTTCTGTGTATCACTTGCATCATCCATCATACCGCGCCGTAAAAATCCGTGTCCAACATCTTCATAAATGACAGGTTGATATGTAACCTCAGCGGCGTCTGCTGCTTCTTTGGTAGCATCAATTGTCGCATTAATCCGATTATCGTTTTCACCATAGAATCCGTAAACCGGTACAGAAATCTTAGGTAAGTCTTCTACAGTAGGTGGAGAACCGTAAAACACAAACGCACCAACGATCTCATCTGTATGAACAGCATATTGAAATGTTCGTGCACCACCCCAACAGAAACCTGAGACAGCAACCTTATCGTTCGTTGATGGAAGGTCACTCACATATTTGCGGACAGCATCAAGGTCAGTATTTACACGCTCTTTGGATAGGTTACGAATCGCACGTCGCACATCATCCCCGGATTCAAAACTATCCGTTCCTCCGCCATCAGGACCCATACCAGACAACAGGTCAGGACAAATAGCAACATACCCATCCGCAGCGAGTCTATCTGCAACGAGACGTATCCAATCAGTCAATCCAAATATTTCGTGTATGACAATGATAGCAGTTGCAGGTTCTTTCACTTCAGGAAAAACGATAAAAGCATTGACAACGTGTTCATCAGAGACAGTTATTTTAACCCACTCTCCATGTCGGGGTGATTTCTCAAGTTCGGCTTTTATGGGGTCGGCATGACTGTCGGCATCTGCTGTGTTTTGCAAAAATAGTCCGGTTGTGAGAATAGTTAACATTATTAACACATGATAAATTTTCATGATTTCTCCTTTGGTTGTTAGGTTTTTGTCTGAACAAAAGTCCACATGCTGACCGCTCCCCGCCCTAAAGGGTCGGGGGTTCTTTTGAACCGTAACCCAAGCAATTAGGGTTTAGATTTATGTCACTTGCAAAGTCAATCTATGGGGCCATCTTGCAGCCTGTTTTCACTTTGGAAAAAGTAACGTTGACTGCTTGTCCACTCCAAGCCGTGAGGCTCTGTTGGACCAACACAGGTGTAATCCTGCGGTGCGGGCCATATTGCACGCTACGGAAAACTTCGTCGCTCGCGAAGCCGACCGATACTTTGACTGCCATGTGCAGTTTCAAACTTGGATATGCTATTTCAGAGGTTATCCATCTTTCAGGCAACTTTCCTACTTCAATATCCGTTTTCTGTAGTGTCTTAGTTTTCTACGTCTACGCTGTCCATTGTAAAGGATGGTTGAGATCATCAGCAAGAGTGCTGAAGTTACAATATCTCAACCCGTAGATAGTAGAGTTATACAACATTCTTATAGCAAAAGTCAAAAACTTTTTGACGTAACAAAAGGATTAGCGGTGTCTACATCCCCGTGCTAAAGCATCGGGGTCTTGACACCGAAGATTGATAAGAAAAAAGTTGGGCTTCGCTTTGCTCTACCTATAGGTGTAAACTTAAGGAAAATTTGATGGATTTTCTCTTGTTGGCGTACTTTCCAAGTCAGATTTGGTTAAGACACCTTTCGCACCACTGGTACTTGGGTTTTTGGGGTGGACAGGTTCTATATACCTTTCGCACCGCTGGTGCTAAAATGTGATTTACTCAGCCTCGGAGAGGCGATAGGTATATAGAATACGTTGATCCCTGCAACAGTAAGCCCCAGCGGGGCGAAAGGTGTCCCAGACTGACTAATGTTACACACTAAGTTTACACCCGCCGAATACCACACGCGTATTCGGCGTTGATTTGGCTGAATGCCAACAGGGCATTCATAGCGTTGATTTATAGGTTTTGCTTTGCTCTACCCAACCTACGACATTATTAACGGTATTAATCAATTTGAAACTACTTCTGATCTGTTTTGAGTATAATAGATTCTACGACCTTCTGTAATTCGGAAGGGGGTATTGGACCAGATATGAAGAAATGGATCCCCTCGCTTGACCAACTGAACCCATTGTCTGGAACGCGTTGGTGTTTACGGACTGAAATTTCACCAATTTTTATTACTGGTCTTTCCCTATTTCGATCACCCCGATTTGGCGGTCTATTTGTCGTTTCAGATTGAATGTCATCTGCGTTTTCGTATATACTGAAATCCAACAAACCATCAGTATATTTCAATCGAATTGGTTCACTCCCTCTAATTTTCAGTTTATATAGACCCTCAAGTTGGAATCCTGTAGGTAGGAATGTTGGTTGGATCGGTTTTTTCTTAAGGATTTTTTCAGCTCCAGCAAGTGTGATAGAAGGCCAATTATGCCACGGTTCTGGTTTAATTTCCTTTTTAACACTATCCCATTTTGTTTTCACTGCTTTAGATTCAAAACTTATGCGGTTATAAACAAACATATTCCGCAAAATACCAGCAGCATCCAAATCCTCCACACGTAAGATAACACCTTTATCTCGGGAAAAATAAATATGTTTTGTGGATCTACCGGTATGTTTAGGTTTAATGATTAGGAGATCCGTCTCATGACCAGCAATCTTTTCACCCCAATGTCTGAGTTCTAATTCGTAGTTTTGTGCAATCAGTTCAATTTCTTTTGTAGAAAATTGGCTTCGGTGAGGAACCCATCTAAATTCTCTACCTCTCCTACGTTCATTTCTGTTTCTATTATTGTCGTTGCGTTGCCTTTCACGATCATTCTCTGGAGATAATGATTTGTGTCCACCGATAATGGATACAACCCTACGATAAGAGTCCTCTGCTGTTCTATGAATAACTAACTCCTCCATTGTCCGCGATCCACTTGATGTGCTCAATGTTATGAGACGGAGACCGACATACGTTACATCTCTTTCTGCTTCCGCGATACGTTTTAACGTAGCGACATCGGCAAGAAGGTAATTGGATGTCATTATAAATATAAATATCGTTAAGCAGCAAATTACAAATATCGGTTTAGTTTCCATAGGATCACCTAACATTTGATTCAACCAGATGAGACTTTAATCCTGAAAAAATATATCAAGCAGTGTGTCTGTCTCTTCACCAAAATCCTCAGTGTCTGTTACCGGCGTATTAAGAGGTGTTGCAACATTAGACTTCAACGGATTATTGGCAACCTCTTGTGTGTGAACGCCAAAATAAAAATCAATAAGTTCATCATATTGTGGACTGGGGGTATACGTGAAGAAGTACAACGCGACAACGAGACAAACCGTTGAAAGTGCTGTTGCCCCAACAGTGATGGGACGGAAAACCCAACGTCTCAAGGTTGAGAGGAAATTTTCCTGTGGAGCGTTCTCTGTTTCACGGATTTTTGCCAAAACAGCGTTCTTCAAAGATGGCGCAGGGTGCACAAGTTCAGCAATTCGTTCTCGGTTTACCTTGAAATCTTCAAGCATCTCTGTACATTCTTGGCAAACACGAAGATGGTCCTCCACCTTCTTACGCAGGACCGATGTCAATTCATTGTCAAAATATGCAGATAAATGTTTCTGAATACGTTGATGTTTCATTTTTTTTACCAATTTAGTTAGCTATTAGTAACTACATTACATAATTGTAAGGGTTAAATACACATTTGCCATTATAATCAAACTAATAATTTACCAATCAGTGCGTTCAAGTTCTGCTCGCAATGCTTTTCGTGCTTCATGAAGTCTGGATTTGACACGACCAAGTGTGCAATTTAGCACTTCGGCTATCTCTTCATAAGAGAGTTCTCGCAATTCACGCAGAATTAAAATCGTTCTATAACTTTCCTTCAACCTGTCAAGTGCAGCATGAAGTATCTCGTTCTGTTCGGTACGGAGTGCTTCCTGTTCGGGGGTAACTGTATCAAGTGGCACCCAAGGCTGTGAGTCGTCTATCTCCATCGGATCAGTCTTTCTACGTTTGCGTTGGTCAATGACATTAAGACACTTGTTTCTGACTATTCGATAAAGCCAAGTGGAGAATCTGGATCGGAATTGAAAACTATCAATATTCTGCCAAACCGATAAAAATGCATCTTGTGCTGCATCCTGTGCATCTTCATGGTGACCGAGCATACCGAAAGCAATGTTGTAAACCCAGTGTTGGTATTGCACAACTAAGGTTCCCATTGCAGCAGTATCTCTTTCTTGACATCGCAAGATTAATTCACGTTCCTGTTGGGAGTCAAATTCTTCCACTTGGATAATTTCCGAATAGGTTTCCATATCAGCAGAAAGGGAAGTAACGGACATTCTCTCCTCCAGAGGTTAATTGCGTCTCACGAATTCTATTCGTTTTGGGTTTTTAATGCTGCTTTTAACCCGTTAGACATTGCACTTACAAAATGGTTCGTTTTTCTTTTGGAGATCCGTTAATATTCTTTTGTTTGGTTATTTTGTGTCCCAGGTGTCATCTGAACAGCTTGAAATGATCCAGTAGCGTTAGGTAATCTTCCGATTGCAGTATCTTTCTTCTGTTGTTCAAATGTAATCACATCTATCACTTGATTACCACGGGCATCCGTATCCACAAGCATCACTGTTTCACCGTTCCGGGATAATTTAAAATTTGCATGCAGCCCTTCCGCTGCTTTTCCATCTTCATCTAACCACACAATTAAGTATCCACGCGGGGGAATCGTAGTATTTTTAGGAAATTTCCATTTTTTCAGGTTATCTACTTTATCAGTAAGATACATTCCAGTTAATAAAACCGGTTTATCAGTGATGTTGTGCAGTTCAAGCCAGTCTTCGTACTGCCCCTGTGGATCAGCAATACTATCAGTATTGGCTGCCATCAGTTCATTAATTACAACTGCTACCTCTTTAGCACGTGGTGCTGGAACTTGGTAATGGGCTGCACCGAATTCTGTACGTGCAGGTGAAAATGTTGTTGTGCCATGTGTTTTCACAGCGTTTGCTTCAACGTAATAATAAACCTTCGTTCCAACTGGAAAAGCAGGGATATTACCGACAAATTCGTTTCCTCGCTTTGACATCACCGTGTGCTTAAAAACTGAATGTCGGTTAGTACTATAATACAAAAGAACTGCATCCGCTGCAATAGTATTATCCAATTCTGCTGTAATTTCAACGGGTTGATCTGGCAGTACTTCTTTCGGTTCAGAAACAGCAGTAATCTTCGGAGTGGGTTTATTCAATTCCGGATGATTGAGCAGATTTTCGCGTCTTTGGGAAACAAATCGTTTATAACTCGGTGTGCGTCCTCCACCGTCGCCATCAACACTTCCCAGAAATCCGTTGTAGTCGTAAAGTTTTTTGTTGTCTTGCTGTACCTCAGAATCAATGAATGAATGGTATTCTTTGATAATCGGTTCCATCTTTTCCCAATCAAGCCACTCATCTGCGACAGTCTTTACATGTGCGATATACCTTGCTTTCCATTCTGGAATACCGAGAAGACGACTAATAACTGGACGCATAGTATTGTCTGCATGTGTAACTGGGGATACCATCCCTGTTGTCAGTTCACCCCAGGACCAACCGCCTGGACCTCTGCCACCTGGACCACCGCCCCCACGATTAGCACCAAACATGAAACTTTCGTTGTTATCGTGCGATATGAGATGAAATCTTTCGTTGACATCTTGATAAATTGAAAAATCTCCTCCTTTATGAATATATCCATCGTCATCCATAAAGACGTTAGAGACAGCAAGCTGCCAGAGGGCGCGGTCAACGTTAAATATAGAGAGTAGATCTGTTTCCAATTTCGCATTAGGTGTTTTAGCATCAAGCATTTCACAGAGTTCAATTAATTTTTCCCATGGATTTTCAACATTGGAAGTTCTGAGTTGATAGGTCCGTTGATACGATTCAATATCGTTTCCTGGTACAATTAGCGCGCCACCACCGGGACCCACTTTCCATCGTATTCCATCTCTTGTACCAAACCACTCATCCAGAAAATCTTTGTTATACTGCTGTAGGTTGATATAAACTCCCCAATTTTCCCCATTGATAACCAATTTAACAAGATTCGTTTTCATGGCTGGAATATAGTCTCGTGCTATACGATTGTATAGTACCTCTCGCAAGAAAGACGCATCTCTATGTCCATTCAACAAATTGAGTGTTTTGTACCCGTAAAGTCGTTGGTTATCATCTCCGTAATCTATTGCAATATTAAAGGACTTCTTTGCAGATTCAACAGTAAAGTAGGACGATGTGCCGCGTGCGCGGACACCTATTTCTGAATAGACTTTTCCATCAACAACAAGTTCAGCAGGCACTTCAACATCTGTACGATAAAATGCGTTCAGTTGTGCATACCAATCCTCATCGTGGAAACGAAGATATAAGGTGCGGAGTGTTCCTGCATCATAGAATGCGGGGGAATCTTTTGGGGTAGATGCCAGACTTGATTTTATGTCGTCTTGAATATCACCGACCACTGTCCCAGCCCGTTGTGCGGGATTATATGCTTCCCCGCGTGACTCAAGAGCAGCCTTTCTTTCATCACCGGTTAATTTTCCATCTTTGTTCGTATCAAAACGCACCACTAATTTTTCTGCCGGTCGTGGACCGCGTCTTCCTCCGCTGGTACGGGCAGGTGGTCCACCACCGATACCAGGAGGTGGTCCACCACCGATACCAGGAGGAGGTCCCTCATGCATTCTCTTAATCTCTTCACGTGTGAATTTACTATCGCTAAATGCCTCTATGCCTGTGATTCGGACCATCAGTGAGTTTTCTTCAGGACTAAGTTCACCGTTTCCATCAAGGTCAAACCGTTGTTGTTCTTCTGTAAGTTTGGTTGCCTTTTCATCTTGTTGTGCATAAACATAAGGTAAAAGTGCTACACATACGAGTCCTATGAATGCGATGAATTTAATATATCTCATTTAATTCTCCTTAATTATAATTTCAGTTTAACGTGAGTTTGATAATTGTGTTGGATGTAAG
>VYFM01000701.1:0-11624 GCA_009842375.1 Candidatus Poribacteria bacterium
GGATTATATTGCAATAAGAATCTTCACTTGATCTGAAAAAAAAACCGAATAAAACCGCATACAAATCTAATTCACATCCATTAATTGACACCATTGGTTAGCAGTAAAACTACATTTATTATGCAAATTGACTTATCACTGTGAAGTAACATCCAGTTTCCACAGGAGAACGGTACCGTCGCTACTGCCACTTGCAAGGAATTGACCGTCCGGACTAAAGGCAAGAGAATCAATTTTACTTGTATGACCAACTATGTCGCCAATCATGTTCCGATTGTATATCGTTTTGATATGTTCTCTGTTCACTGCATCCCATAAACGAATACTTCCATTTCTACCACCACAGGCAAATACACGTCCATCAGGGCTAAATTGAATAGATACGACACCGTCAGCGTATCGTCTTTGACCATCTGACGTGTGCTGGTTTTTGAACGATACAATACGTGTGCTTTCAGATGCATTCCATATACTAATAGTTCCATCTCTACTTCCGCTAAGGAAAGTTGTTCCGTCTGGACTAAACGCAATAGCATCTATTGAAGCAATATCCTCTGTTAGTGTCTTCTCATTTGCTCCTGTATCAGCATTCCATAATCGAATACTTTTGTCAGCACCACTACTCACAATTGTTTTTCCATCGGGACTTAGTGCTATTGTATATATCTCTTCTATATGCCCAGTTAACATTCTGGCTTGTGTCCCAAGATTTACATCCCATAACCGAATAGTCGCGTCCCAACTTCCGCTGATGATATTTTTTCTATCAGGAGAAAGGCGTACAGTTCGAGTATCACCAGTATGCCCTCCAAATGTTTTCATCGTTTTACCCGTTTTGGTGTTCCAAAGACGGATGCTACCTTCTTTATCTCCGCTTACCAGCATCTGACCATTATGACCGAACGAAATACTACTAATAGGACGAGTATGTCCAGTAAGTGTCATTCTTTCATCTGTAGTCTTTGCGTCCCAAAATCGTATATTTCCGTCTCCACTGCCGGTTGCAAGTATATCACCATCAGGACTATACACAATACTGTAGATTGAGTCGTAATGTTCAGAGATCGTATGTATGTGATCACCAGTAGAAGTATTCCACAGACGGATTGTTCCGTCCCGACTACCTGTAGCAATTGTTTCTCCATCAGGACTAATTGCAAGGCAGTTGACTGCTCTCGTATGTCCTCTAAGAGTTTTCTGATGTTCACCAGTATTGGCATCCCAGACACGGATAGTCGTATCTGCACTTGCAGTTGCAACTATTTTTTCTATTATGCTGTAGTCAATATCAGTAATGCTTTCAGTATGTCCAGTGAGCAACACCTTAGTTAACCGTGTGTTGATGTCCCATAAACGGGTTGTGCTATCTCCACTAATACTTGCGATTGTTTTACCATCAGGACTGAACACTGCCATTTTAGAATCCCATGGATGGGCAATATACATATGTTGGTGTTCACCAGAGTTTGCATCCCAGAAATGCACAGTGCCATCTCCATTTCCATGAACAATGGTATTTCCATCGGGACTAAAGTCAACGTTCCACACCCATACTGACTGTCCAGAGAGTGTTTTCTTGTGTTCTCCCGTTTCCGCATTCCATAAACGCACTGAACCATCACTACTACCAGATGCGATTGTTTTTCCATCGGGACTGAAATCAATTCCATAAACACTTTCTGTATGTCCTCTCAATCTCATCAAGTGTTCACCCGTTGAAACATTCCATAAATGTATTGTACTGTCAATACTACCACATGCAATTGTATTACCATTGGGATTGAAGGCTATACATGTTAACCATGATGAATTACCAGTAAGTAAAGATTTCTCCTGATATGTTGTTGTTTCATATAGCCATACCCCGATACTGCTTGCTACTGCAAGAAGTTTACCATCGGGGGAATACTGTAGATCGGTGATGCCACCCTTTCCTACGCGAACTATTGCACCATTTGGTAAAGCCCATTGACGACTATCTTGTGCAGAGGTGACAGGATTGTAAATCAATGACACAAAGAATAGTGTCATTAAGTAGAAGCTTATTGTTTTTTTCATTGTTATTTTTTACACTAATTGTGTTTTAGAAATGCAATATATGTCTCTGTATAGAATTATAACAGAACAAAGATAGAGATGTCAAAGTGATTAAGTGTCTGTGGGGTGTGTAAAGTTTTTGGCAAAAGGTTACCTCACGCTCAGATATATCGTAGGGGCGAGGTCAACTCGCCCATAAGTGTCAACTTAAGGAAAGAAAGCGTTTGTAGTCGCGCAATTCATTGTGCCTCAGACATTCTGTAGGAGCGACCTCCTGGTCGCGATTTTTACCCTTTTCGTCAGTAATGTGTTTATGTCGCGACCAAGAGGTCGCTCCTACAGAAGAAAATCAAGCAATTTTTTCTTAAATTGACACCTATGGGGCGAGGTCAACTCGCCCGCTCTTCCCTCCGCACCTTCCGCGATTCAGACAACACATGCCAAAAACTTTACACACCCATTAAGTGTCTGTGTGTAGTGTTTTGCAACCTGTTTACTGTCTGAATCACAGAATCAACAAAAACCCTCACCCGTCCCCAAAAACCGACCATAACCAAGCAAACTGAATAACCCTGTTGAGTACACAGAGCCATTCAATTGTCTCGAATCGCACTTATTGAAAGGTTTCCAAACGCAATTCACGGACATCAAGTGTCGTTATAGGTATTTTTAGATCTATTTATGGTCCAATCCAGAAGCCTGTCCAATCATTTTGGACTGGACCATATTTACGAAATTCACCTTATGCAACATATAGCACGACTCTGAAAAGTTTCAGAGTCATTCTTGACTAATTTTGTCATAAATAAGCCGTTCACCCAGTGCTGGTATAGGTTTATAGCATTAGCATAAAATCATCAAAATTGCGATTGACTCTGAATACTCTGAAAGTTGACATTTTTGAACCGGACTTATTTTCTTGATTTCGCGTCCATCTGTGATTCTGAAAATGTTGAATCTCGACAATTGAATGGCTCTGGTTGAGTACACCGATAAATTGCAACTCTACGTTAGTTGTGATATACTAAATAATGTCGTCTATCTTAGTATCTTAATAATGGAAGTCATGCATATCAATACCCTCAATTACACATTAGTACATATTCCTGCCGGTCCGTTTACGATGGGTACTTATCCAACGGGTATGCGGAAAACCGATCCAGAAGAACCGCAACGTAGTGTCACTATAGATGCTTTCGCAATTGGAATCTATCATGTAACAAATGCCCAGTATGCCATGTTTGTGAAGGAAACCGGATATCGTCAACCATCAGTATGGGGAGATGACCGATTCAACGATATAGATTATCCTGTTGTCGGTATGAGTTGGTATGATGTGAATATGTTTTTAGATTGGATAAACAACACCACAGGTGAGACATATCGTTTACCGACTGAAGCAGAATGGGAGAAAGCGGCACGTGGTACTGATGGGAGAGAATACCCGTGGGGAAATGTTTGGGATCCAAGTAAAGCAAACACATCAGAGTCTCAATTGAAAAAATTAGCACCGGTTGGAAGTTATCCTGATGGTATCAGCCCTTATGGATGTTATGATATGGCAGGAAATGCTTATGATTGGTGCAGCGATTGGTTTCATATAGACACATACAAATATTCTCCTACAGAAAATCCTATGGGTGCTGTTGAAGGCAGACGGAAAGTTATTAGGGGTGGTTCGTGGCAGCCTCGTGGGGAGTTTGCTGCCCGTTGCGCGAATCGTGCTGCACATGAACCTATAAGTGGAAGTCATAATATCGGTTTTCGCATTGCAATAGATATATAATATGTCTGAACAACTTATTTCAGAATCACGAAATAAATTTCGTGAAATCTTGCTGACTTGGTTCAAAAAACATAAGCGTGAGTTACCGTGGCGAGGGATTGATGACCCTTATCGGATATGGGTTTCTGAGGTAATGCTTCAGCAAACACAGGTGAAAAAGGTTGTTGGATATTATGAAAGATTTGTAAAGAGATTTCCTGATGTACAACAACTGGCAGAGGCACCGTTACAGGATGTACTGAAAGTGTGGGAAGGTTTAGGATATTATGCAAGGGCGCGCAATTTTCATAAAGCAGCGAAGATCGTTGTAAAGGACTTCGGGGGAGTTGTGCCAAATGAATATTCAACCTTTAGACAATTGCCCGGTGTAGGTGATTACAGTGCAGCAGCTGTGTTAAGTATCGCTTACAACGCTCCTTTTGCTGCAGTTGATGGTAACATTAAACGTGTATTGGCACGACTTTTCATGATGGAGACACCAATAAATGATGGAAGGACAGCAAAACAATTTCAACAGAAAGCAGATGAGCTTTTGGATTTGGATGAACCGGGTGTTTTCAATCAGGCGATGATGGAATTGGGAGCAACTGTCTGTCGTCCTCAATCACCAACCTGCCTTGTATGTCCAGTGAATGTTTTTTGTCAGGCATTCCGCTCAACCCGTCAAGATGAATATCCACTTAGACTGAAGAAAGAGAAAGTTCCAGAACATTATATGGTCGCTGGTGTCATATACAAAGGTAACGAAATTCTAATCGTACAACGTCCACTTGATGGTCTACTTGGTGGGCTTTGGGAATTTCCTAATGGGCGAATTGCGGAAGGCGAAACAGCAGAACAAGCATGCATCCGTTACATTACCGAAGTCGTCAATCTTTCAGTCAATAATATAAAATACCTCACCCGTGTCAGACACGCATTCACCCATTTCAAAATTGTCCTGGATGTGTTTGAATGCAATTATCATTCGGGTGAGGTAAAACTAAATGGACCAATAGACGCGAAGTGGGTTAAACTAACTTCATTGCATGATTTTCCACTCCCACGTGCTACGCACAAATTTCTTGAAACATTAATTCATTGATCCGAATTTTGCTTCGTATTTTTCCCACACTTCATCCGGTATAGGTGTACTTGCTGCGCGAACATTTGCCTCTAATTGCTCAACATTGAGACTGCCGATGTTATTTCCATGAATCCGTTCTTCCTTCAAACAGAACTGAATTGCAAGTTGTAATATACTGATGCCTTCTTCAACACACCATTGCCATATCGGGTATGATGCTTCAACATCACCTTCTTTTTTCCAACGTCCACGTGCAATTTCGTCATCAATGTTAACATCGGTGAGGATACCACGCAGGATAGACCATCCATTCATCACGCCAATATCTGCTTCTGCCGCGGCAGGGAGAATTGTGTCCTTAACAGATTGTCGGATTAGGTTATAGTCATTGAAGCATAGGAGTAGGTCAACATCACCTGTTGCTATAGCTTTGAGATGAAAATCGTGTTGACGCATTCCATAACCTACGTGTCGGACAAGTCCACGGTCTTTACATTTGAGCAATCCTTCAAGGGTCCCTCCCTTTTCAAGTGTCGGGTCAATTTCAATTGGATCGTGTATTAACATACCGTCAAGATAGTCAATATTTAGTATTTTTAGTTGATCTTCCAGATCAGCGATTGTACGATCAGAGGAATAGTCTGGTCTACCCTGACCATATCCACCCCATTCTGCACCGGAATGACAGCATAGTCTTGCTGTAATAATAACATCCTCACGTGGGATTTCTTTCATTGCCAATCCAAGTTTTCGGAGCGAATCTCCGTAACAACGAGCACAGTCAAAATGATTACAACCGATTGAGACAGCATGTTTTATGAGTGCTATTGCATCCTCATCTGATACAAACCCAAAATTATTTCCGAAACCTTGTGTGCCGTACGGAACGACAGGTATACTTAATCCTGTTCTGCCCAATCGTCGTCGAGGAACTGTTGGTAAAGGTTGATTTGCCATAATATTTCTCCTGACTTATATTTGTAGGTGGGTTCAAGATGTGAAGAAATAGTTTAAGAATGCAATGGATTGTATAGTTTCAATACAATCCATTGAATCTTAGTGTGTATGCAAAATTTAGTATTGATCCGATCCTTCAAGTGGAAGTGGTACTACCCAGATGTTACGGTACTGAACATGATTGCCATGGTCTTGTAGACGTAGCGGACCGGGTTTAGCCAACGCTGAATCAGCACCACCAGCGGTTGTTCCTGGAAGTTGAACGTTATTAAGGATTACTAATCCATTTTGTAGTGCAGTCACTCTGACGTTTTCAGTCATATCGCCATCATCGTTGAAGCGAGGTGCGCGGAAAATAACGTCATAAGTCTGCCAATGAAGTGGTGGTTTACAGGCGTTGACAAGTGGTGCAAATTGATTGTAAATTGCGCCGCAATCACCTTTACCGGGTACTTCTATTCCGTAAGAATCTAAGACCTGAATTTCATATCTTCCTTGGAAGAAGACACCGCTATTTCCTTTTGCTTGTCCGCTTGCTTCTGGCATATCAGGACACATGAATTCAAGGTGTAGGAAATGGTCTGTAAAGGTTTCCTTACTTGAGATGTCACCTGTGCGTGGTTCACAAATCATAGCGTCACCTTCTACTTTCCATTTCGGTTCACCACCATCACGACCAACCCAATTACTAAGATCAGTTCCATCAAAAAGAATCACAGCGGATTCTGGGGGTGTATGTAACATAAGTTTTCCTTTCTGTAAATATAAATATAATTGGTATTCAAAGATTTATATTTGATATTGAAAAAATAGTCGTTTGTTATTCGTTTATGTAATCTGAGCGTAATTCAAATATATGTTGTGACCAACTACCTGTTCGGTCATCAAGTTCTGCTTCAAGTGTCATTATATCATCCAATGCTGCATAGGCATCTGCATCTTCCTGATTGGCAAACTCAAAATCAACCAATCTATGTGGAGTTTCACCATAGTAGTTGTCGTAAGAGGCTATTGTTTTTAACTGAGCCGGTCCGACTGTTATAGCAGAAACGGAATCAACCCAATCCAGATATGCTTGTTTTCCGCCAAGGGGATAATCTATCAACAGAACACTTTTAACCGACCAGCTCCCTTCTTCGCCTTTTGAGTAGTCGGAACGTTGGATAAATGTGTACAAGTTCACATCGCTTGCATGGTTTGGGAGATCGCTCATAACCTCAGCTACCTCAGGACGATTCAGATACGCTGCCATTTCAAGAAAACTATCAAATTCATACTCAACAAGTCGATTCGGACTCATGGTTTGGTCTTGATTGTCGTAAGAACGTATTCGACGGACTTCTTCAAAGGATTGCAGCGTTGGAGCAACGGATCTAACCCACTCAATGTAGGCATCCTTTCCACCTTCCGGGTAGTCAATTAGCAAAACAATCTTCATAGGAATCGCTTCCACCATACTATCTTCAGGTTGAACAGAATCTAATATCACGTCTTGTACAGACGTGCAACCTGTAAGTCCAATCATTACAGTGACAGAAATAATTAAAAACAAACTACAAAATTTTGATTTCATTATTGTTCCTCCTAATAAGAATATAAAGACTTAGTAAACTCAACAGTTGTCTAATGGAATACTACAAAAGATAACTCATATAAATAGTATACCATAAATCCATAAAATCAAATTATTATAATTCAACTACAGCCTATCTCATAAATCGTTTCCTGATCTTTTGCGGAAAATCCTATCTTCATCGTAGGGGCGAGGTTGCCTCGCCCAGAAAGCAAGTGTGCTTCTAATCGGGCGGGGAGACCCCGCCCCTACAAGTGATTTATGAGATGCGCTCTAAATATAAAATCTGTTGTATACCTATGCTATTGTGATTCAGTTTGGATTCTAATTTCATCATCTTCTACGATAACGGGGTAAGTTCTAATTCGCAAACGCGGATCAGTCTGACATTCACCTGTTTCCGTATTGTAAGCGTAACCATGAACCGGACAGATTACTATACCGTTTCGTATCCTCCCTCTACCGAGTGAACCCATTGCATGTGGACAGGTATTATCCACGGCACAGAACTTACCATTTTCATTTAGAATTGCGATCCGCCTTCCATTGACGGTAAACGATTTACCGCGTCCCTCTCGGATCGCAGATGTTTTCGTAACTGTTGTATATTCAGACATATTATTACTCCTTAACACCTCCAAGTGTAATTCCTTGTACAAATTCACGTTGCATTGCAAGAAAAAGTACGATGATTGGCAACAAAGAAAGCAATGTACCTGCCATCAACATCCCATAATCTTGTCGGTAGATTCCCACCAAATTTGCTAATCCTATAGGCAGTGTATATTTAACTTCATCACGTAAGACAATCAGGGGCCATAGATACCCATTCCACGAACTCAAAAAAGTATAAATAGTTAATGCGCCAAGTGCAGGTTTGATGATCGGTAGCACTATACGATAGTAGATGCCAAATTCAGAACAACCATCAATGCGTGCAGCGTCAAGAAGTTCCGATGGAATAGTAACTATAAATTGACGCATCAAGAATACACCAAATGCCCCTACAGAAAATGGAATTATAATTGCATTGTAACTATTGAGCCAACCAATATCATACATCAATCCAAACAGTGGAACCAACAATACCTGAAACGGTATCATCATGGATGCAAGTAGGATACCGAACAGTATTGTCTTTCCAGGAAACCGATATTTTGCAAAAGCGTAACCCCCAAGTGAACAGAAAAAGAGCGTCAAGAGGGTCGAAGCAGTCGCTATGAAAACACTGTTGATAAAATAACGGTTAAACGGTACAGTCTCCCATAGATTACGGTAGTTTGAGGTAAGTTTATTCCATACAGTTGCAAGATATGCGGGACGATGAATTGTTAATTTTAGTGATAATCTGTTTTTAGTATCTGGTAGTGGTGCTTTACTCTTTATCAAGTCTTGTCTTGAAAGGGATTTTTGCATCGAGATGTGTGATGATTCTAACTCACCCGGTATACCGTGTAATCGCCAAACCGTATCTTCCTCTAAAGCACTATCCAACACAAAAGGTTCTGTGGGAGAATATGTCGTGCCGTTCACAGAAACTTCCAACGAGACATGATGATACGACGCATCCCCACGGATAGGTAGGACAATGCGGCGGATACGTTCTAATGGTACAGAGGATTGTATTGATGTTGTCAAGTTAACATTGTTTTCTTTCTGGAAACTGTAAATCAGACTCGTAAAAGGTGTTGAATCAAAGGATTCTTGAATCTGAGTTGTTGTTACTGAATCAGCATTCCATTTCACAAGGTCTACTTCAACAAGATTGAATTCTACATCTTCAACCTTAATTGTACCTACCTCTACCTGCCTATAGATGTTCCTCCAGATAGTTTCAACTGTTTCAGGGATAATCGCACTTTCGACTTGGTTTACGATAGAGGCTGTGGATTCATTCCACACTTCAGGTGGTAATGTGGCAACGTGTTGCTGCCAGATACCTTCTATAAATTCTGTTTGTATCTCCTCAGATAGATTAGTAGTTTCAAGACTTAATTTTCCAGTGAATTGTTCTTGTACACTTGTCCAAATTGCTTTTTCTAACTGAGATTGCAGCGTTTGCCATATTTCAGAGGCTACTGTTGCCGGTTTTTTAATACTTGGATATGCCTTAGTGACAATGTACGGTGAGGAAGTTATCTTCGGTGGTAGTTTGGGGAACCACCGAATTGGCACAGCAAACACTTCATCAGCAGTTTTGAATGAGGAACTTAACAACCATAACAGTGGGACCATTGTGCAAAAAGCTGCAGCAAGCAGTAGCGGATATCCTAAACCGATGAATATCTTTCTTTGAACACGTTTATGTTTATTGGTTCGGTTCATCTGTATGTTTTTCCAAGTCGTTTTGGTTCATCGCACGCGCTCGCTGAATGTCATCCTGAAATTTGAAGATACATCCAAGCGTTTCTTCAATAAGTTCTGCATTCAATTGGGTTCTACCGAGTGCTAAAATCGCTAAGCTCCAATCTAAAGTTTCAGCGATTCCTGGTTTTTTGTAGAAATCTCCTTCTCGCCAAATTTGCATCATCTGACATAACTGTTGTGCAAGATGTTCATTAATCTGTGGAAGTTTTGCTTGGATAATTGCTAACTCTTTCTCAACAGTCGGATAATCTATCCATTGATAAAGACAGCGACGTTTGAGTGCTTCATGCACCTCTCTCGTGCGATTTGAGGTTAATATTACATAAGGAATCTGTTTTGCTTGGATTGTCCCAATTTCTGGTATTGTAATTTGGAAATCAGACAATATTTCGAGTAGAAATGCCTCAAATTCACTATCACTCCTATCAACCTCGTCAATCAGCAACACAGGTGGTACATCCCCATCCACTTGTATAGCCTCAAGCAAAGGTCTTTTGAGTAAAAATTTATCGCTAAACAGATCTGATCCAATCTCACTTTTGTCACGTCCTTGTGCTTCATCAATCCGTAGTTGCAGTATTTGCCGAGTATAATTCCATTCATACAAGGCACTATTTGCGTCCAAACCTTCATAACATTGCAAGCGTATAAGTTTCGCACCTGTTGCATCTGCGAGAACCTTGGCAACCTCTGTTTTTCCGACACCAGGCTCTCCTTCTAAAAATATTGGTTTTTTAAGATGATGGGCAAGATAAAGTGTTGTAGCTAAACCTTTATCTACGATGTATGCCTGTTTTTCACATGCTACTTGGACGTTGTCAATGGAATCAAACATAATGGAGCGAAATGTAATTCAATATCCTATATTTTTATCTGTTTTCATTAATTGCGCGGTCATAATCTTCCTTGTAATCAATATCTCTCAGGACAGCATCCGTACCTACTTCAACATAATGTATATCCTCACTATAGGTTTTATAAAGAGTTCGTACACCATCACTGTTCAGACTTAATGATAAAATCTCATCAACATACTTTTTATTGAATATGACTGGATGTCCACGACGATAATTATAACTCGGTAGAACAATACCTTTTTCTACTTGTGTGTATGCATCAATAATTTTATCAATCAGAGTAGATGTTATAAAAGGCTGGTCAACTAACATGAGTGAGAATGCATTTCTCGATTCATTAACGTTAGCAAGGTTGAGGGAACGGACACCTGCTTGTACAGAAGTTAACATCCCTTTATGATAATCCGGATTGAAGACGGTTTTAACCGGACGGTCTGCTATTAACTGCTGAATTTGCTCAGCACAATGTCCAATAATTACGATTACCTCATTAAACTTTGACTCGAGCATGTTATCTACCACTGTTTCAAGAATTGTACTATTCGCAAATGGTAGCAACTGTTTCGGTTCTCCCATACGTGTTGATAGTCCTGCTGCAAGTAGTATTCCAGATATATGTGGTTGCGATATAACCTTCTTACTCAATATCTAACACCGAAAGATTTAAACTCATCTGTGATAGCCCGTTCTTCAATCTTTATGTCGTCAACCCTTGAACTGCGAGGACCTTGCCATAGTTTTTTGATTAATTCGTTCAGATACAATTTATCACCTATAGCAACGACTTCTACTTTGCCGTTTGCTAAATTCTTCGCATAGCCTTTAACACCCAGTTGGTTTGCGTTTCTCTGGGTGAAATTGCGGAATCCTACCCCTTGTACCTTTCCACTAATTAGCACATACAGCTGCATTTTTCGGTTAACCTCAATAGTCATTTTGATGGCAGTTCCAAGTTCAGGAAATATATCATCATTCTTTTTG
>VYFM01000701.1:11634-12306 GCA_009842375.1 Candidatus Poribacteria bacterium
ATATGTGTATAACACCCATGTTTATATTCTATTCTAATGATTCTGGAAGTGGGTTCTGAAATAGTGCTGAGCCATCAAATTGTCGTAATGCCACGATGTGATCTGCCATAAAGGCATGTGGGATCATTGCATCCTCGTCATCGCTGTCTAAATCGGGAATAACACGTGAACCTGTATAAACCCACGCTACCGGAGGTAGTGGTTTGTTGGTTTTGAAGTTGTAAATCAACTCGTCAGCACGGACCTTCTTTGTTTTATCTTCCACTTCCCATTCAACAGAAATGAGGAATGTAGTGCCTTTTGGTGGAATATTTTCATCTTTCTCCTCATCGTAGTCAGGTGGTGTTCCCAGTTTAACACCAAGTTTTTCTATAGCTTTGTATACCTCCTTCGCAGTTGCATCAACAACGACTATACTTTCATATACCTTACCAGAAGGTCCACAGGCAATAAATTCAACTGACCCTTTAAGATGGGATGCATATTCACCAAGAGCCTTGGAAATTTGTCCTTTTAGCACGATTTTCTTCTCCTTCTCACTAATAACAAGATGTCCATCAGCCTTAGAGAAGTTAATTAAACCGAAGACACATAAACCTAAACAGAGGACTAACACACTTGCATAGCATAGATATTTCATAAGTAAACTCCTTTGATGTATAAGCACAATCT
>VYFM01000484.1:0-7143 GCA_009842375.1 Candidatus Poribacteria bacterium
ATATACTTATTTGCTCATCAAGTGAATCTACTCTTACGACAGCCTCCTGAAACTTGTTAATCCTTTTTTCAATTTCATTCACAATCAATTGATCTGATCTAGACCTTAGCCAATACCAAAAACTCCCTCCAACAAATAACACAAAAAAACCAATTATACCTACAAACCAAAGACTCCAAGTTCTCAACCATTCATCATTTTCATCCTTTAATCCTCTTTTATATTTGTCAATTTCTGCATTAAGAAGTTTTTCTTCTGCCTCAGCAAGTTTTGCTTTTAACTCCATTTTCTCAACAGTTTCCACTGTCTTGAGTTTACCTTCAAGTTCAGAGACACGCTTTTTGAGTTTTTCAACTTCCGTGTCCGTTTTGAGAACGTTCTGGTTTTGCTGAGCAATTGACGCGGATACTGTTAGTCCTAACAATGCTATCAATAGATAAAAGATGGTATTAAACTTCATTTTCTACACCCTCCTTACCAATGTCTTAGCAACACCAAATATTGGTAAATCGGTTTGTTATGAATGACTAAGAACATTTGCTTCACGGATTATGAGAGATGAAACACTTTTGCCAAAATGAATACGTCGTAAACGCGCCTATACTAAGAACGCGTTTACGATGTAATAATGTCTACTTTTTAGGTGATTTCAATGGCTTGGAAGGTTGTGCAGGCTTAGGAGAAGTATGTTTAGACGAAGAAGATGTTGGTTGTGGTCTTGCTGGTGGTTTGCGCGGAGGCCTTCTTGGACCGGCAGCTTTAGCTATTTTATTAAGCTGAGTTGTCGGAGAAGGGTTTTTCTTATTTAACATCACATAACTCCTTTAAAATATGTATAATGACTTTTGTCATTCTTTAAATTATCAATTTGAGTCAATCCATTTCTAATTGCACCCAATGAATAAGGCTGTTAGAGAAACAGCAACAATATAAGTAATGACAGAGACGTAACTCAGAATACGAGTCATCTTTGATTGCCAGGGTATTTGCTGTCCAGCATATTCGTCACCCTCTAAATAGTACTTTTCATTTAACTCACGTTGCTTGGTTAATGCACATTGACCAAAAAGGTACGACGAAAGAGTAGAGATAATAGCAAGAACAAACATAAACCAAGAAACATGTAGGAACAAGATATATGCGGCATCTGCCAATTGGACTACATTTCTTATAAAAACCAACGACAAGCCTAAACCCGCACTTGACAGCGAAAGAATCGCTTTGTCAAGATTCTCAACATTTGACAAATCGCGCTTAGAAAGTTCATCGTCCTGCTTAATGTACTGTTCATACAGTTTTTCTAAGTCTTCATCTGGAATTTGATTTTTTTCGTTCATCATTTGCTACCTAAAGTTAGATTAAACAAAATCGTCTCGCTACTATCAACATATTTAGTATAACACATTCTAACAATACACGTCAGCAATTTAATATCCAGTTAATCAATAATCAGATCCTCACAAAATGGTGATTATTTAGATTGAGTAAATAATCTTGTTCTTTTAAATCCTCTTACTCCTCCAAATCATACACCCGCATAACCTCATTCCCGCGCGGATCAATCACCTTAACTGCAACACACCGATGTTTACCAGCAGGAAATAGTAAGGACACCGTTCCACTAAACGTCTCAAAACTCTCGGTGTCAATCACTCCTTTAAGATCGCGAGCAATTTTACTCCATGCATTTTTGTCAGGAAAGAAGGCTTGTGTGATGCAAAATGTTCGACCATCATAATCCGAATCAATGAACCATGCTGCGACCTTGTCCGCTCCTGCTGAACTTACGGTATTATCCACCGGATTGTAGACATCTACACCCTCCATCGTGATGATGTATTCTCCGTTGTCTGTATTGTCAAGCTGGGTACGAGGTAAGCCGAATACGGTGAATAACTGCGTTGTAGAGGTCTCTTTGAGCAGGTCATCCATTACGACATCAGGATTGATATTTGCCATGTGGATTTGCACTCTCGGATTTGGATTGTTTTGGATGATAGTCTGTGCTGCACCGTCAAAACTGAATCCGGCAAAAACCAACTCATCATAACCGAGACGGGAGGCTATAGGGAGGCAATCCTCTACTTGCATCACGGTTACAGGTCCGTGCTCTGGACCGAAGGCAACTGCAACTTGGCGATCCGAATCTCCATTTTCCCAAGTGCCTTCAGCGTGTAGGACATCTGCCTCAAGTGGTTCAAGTGTGGCGAATTTCTGTTTTTTGTCATCTGGAAACTTGACACCATCCTCACGCAACAAGCGGATCATCTTGTCAAGATATGCCTCCGCATTGACATCCTCGTGTCTGTCGGTGTTGGTATCGTCAAAAGTATCGTCCAAGTCATCGGGTTCTCCACCGATAGGGGATTCCATATCAAGATATTCTTCGGGAGGTTGTACGGCTTCGACGGTGAAGGGACCGCTAACTCGGATGCGTTTTCTATCCACCTCTGGTTGGTCGACTAATTCTTCACCATCGGATGCGTCAGCGATGCACTGATTCACCTCGTCCATCTTTGCTCTCCATGCGTTGCGATAATCGGTGAGTGCTACTTTTAATACTTCTGTCCAATCGGGGTCGGTATCAAATGGGACTTCCCACTCCTGCCATGCGGTGTCTGGAAGTTGCCAACGCCTTCTGTCTGCGTCAGTGATAGATCTTTTACCTTCGCGCCTCTCCTTATCTGCAAGTTTCGCTTGGAGTGTTGTGCGGATGTCGTCAGTAATTCCTGCTAATGCGTTGTTTAGTATTTCTAACTTCGCTGTGAGGATAGGTTCGTGCTTTTCAAAGATAGGGTCAAGTGCAGTGTTCTGTGCAATGCTTCCAAGGGTAATATGTGGCACGTTTTTATTGACAAATCCACCTCCGACACCGTTTGCTTCGTCTTTGAATTTGTAATACTCAAAGGATGCAGTCAAGAGTCGTTGACGTGCTAATGCGATTGAAACACGACTGGTATCAATTGTAATCCACCGTCTACCCCACTTCTCTGCAACGTAAGCAGTTGTGCCACTACCACAAGTCGGATCAAGAACAAGGTCCCCAGGATCTGTAGTCATGTGAAGACAACGTTGGATAGGTCTTATATTGGTTTGAACAACGTAGGATTTAGATAATTCAGGACCTGTATCTGTCCAGTTAGATGTTACCTCTTGCAAAGGAAAATCATCAAAATACCTTATTGCTCTGATGACTGTTTTTTCCTGACTAATTCTTCCAACCTTACCTAAGCGTTGAAATCCATCCAGCGAATAACGCCAACTACCAGCTGGAATTGTCCACTTTTTCCCTTCAAATTCACGTGCTGTTTTATCCCCTTCACCCTTTGAATGGACTGGTGCAGTCTGGAATGTCCGTGAATTATGATCTATATTTCCGGGTTTCAAGCGTTCAAATTCAGTCATTGTCCGGTGTTCGCCGTTAATTTCTTCAAGTTTGTTAAAATTTTTTGTATCTATTTCTGATTCCATGAATAATCGTCTGAATTTTATCGTCTCCTTGTTTTTTGCGTACCAAATCAGATAATCGTTCACTCTAACTGGAGCACTTTTTTGGCTCATACCCGTGGTAGTTCTGTAGGTAATTAAACTAACATAATTTTCAACTCCAAAAACCTCATCCATAAGATTTCTTACTCTATGGACATTCTCATCGCTAATCTGCACAAAGATACTCCCACTATCTGTCAACAAGTCTTTTGCCACAATCAATCTGTCACGAAGATAGGCAAGGTAGGAGTGGATACCGAGTGTCCACGTGTCTCGGTATGCCTTAATCTGTTCTACTTCGCGCGTCAAATCTTGGTCTCTATCCTTCACATCACGCTGAAAGACGGTGGGTTGGAAGTTGGAAGAAAACTTGATACCGTAGGGTGGATCAATGTAAATCATCTGTACCTTCCCCGCGAGGTCTTCTCTTTGTGCAAGAGAACTCATGACCATCAGGCTATCCCCAAGTATCAGTCGGTTTGTCCAATCGACATCGTGCTTGTAGAATTCAACTGCTTTGTCATAGGTCTGCTGCGGGTCGGCAAACAGATTTCGTTGGACGTTCTCGCGTTCTGCAACCTTCAGGATGGCTTTTGCACTCACGCGCTCATGCACATGTAATGCGACTGGATCCACAGTGAAGGATTTCGCTTCCTGTTTACCTGCCCATTCTAACCAAGGTTCGTGATGTTTGAGTGTCTTTGCAATTTTCTCAGTTTCTTCTGGTGTTAGCTTCTGGTGCTGCGCTTTCTGGAGGAGTTCGTGGATTTTGTCAACATCTCCGTGCGGATCGGATCGTAGTATCGGTGATAAATGTGGATTATACGCATATTCCTGTTTAGGAGTTTCGGGCGTTCTCCCTTGTCCAGCCATACCCGCGGGAGGGTTATTCTTCCGTTTTGATGAGTCGTGTCGATAATCTTTGACCTCTTTATCAATGTTTCGTGCCATAAATAGCCTCCTTAATCGTCATATCTGTTCTATTTTACCATACTTCACCTCATTTGTTTTAACAAATCGACATGCCAATTTATATGGGCACAAGTATTATAAATCACAAGTTTAGATAGGCTGGATGTACTCTGTAGAGTAAAACAAATGCGCCAGAATCGACTTAGCGATATTTTTGTTAGTATTTTTTACCAAGTTCAATACAGCAATCGCATGCTTCAAGGACGGAAAGATAATACAGCAATTATGGCATCTGAGTTGTGCATAATATGCTGATTCAGACCCCGTTTCACTTTTCTATTGCACATATTCTGTATTATTGCTACAATATATGTTGACGTTAGCAATTCACGGAGCTCGTGGATTACGTCAGGGCTTGCTTCCTAATTTTTTAGGTGCGCCGCAGGTGCTTGGAACACCAGCGACGCGTAGCACTGCCATAGTACAAGTATGACAGCGCTGGTTTCTATTATATCAGAAAGCACCGCTTTCGGGTAGTCTAAAGTGGAAACCAGCTCCCTATAGGGCGAGTTGCCGAAAACTTCTTTCCTCGTGTTGACACACCTGTCAACCTTCCCTGTAGACTGTCACAATGTGTATAAACACCCCATGTGTTATTTGGTGCAGTCTAAAATGGGACACCCATAAATATTATATATCATACGAATAGCAACCTTACGCGTTTACATAACTCAACTGAAATTTGTGATTGACACAGACAAGATAATGATCAGTAAGAGGAAACATACAGAAACAGAAAAATAACAGTTCATTTACTCAACGGGACAGTGATGCCACATCGTGGGATCTATGAGTCTGTGGAGTTAACAATCGACAAATTTATTGATACAGTCAAAGATGCATCAGCGTCTGGCACACTCCAACACTGGATAGGATACGAGGAAACCTTGCGGAAGTAAAGGATAGTATGAAAGTCAAAGTCAGCATAGCCGTAAAATAAAAAGGAGTTTCTTGTGAAACCCAAAGTGTTTTTCAGTTTGATGTTGTTGATATTGTCAACGTTTCTATATGTATCTGACACAACTGCTGAAAATGAACCTTACACACAGTGGAGTCTCCCAGACGGTGCGAAAGCACGTCTTGGTAAAGGTGGGGTAAATGACATAACCTGCTCACCAGATGGGACGTTGCTTGTTGTCGCAAGTCAGATCGGTATATGGATTTATGATATACAGACAGGCAAAGAAATTGCCCTACTCACCGGGCATGCTGTGGCGGTAGATCGTGTCGCGTTCAGTCCGGATAGACGCACACTCGCAAGTGGAGGTCAGGATAACACCGTGCGGTTGTGGGATGTGAATACACAGACAGAAATAGCAACGCTTGAGGGACATACCGGGGGACCAGATAGTATATGGTTTAGTCCGGATGGACGCATCCTCGCAAGTAGAGGTAATGATAACACCCTACGTTTATGGGATGTGGATACACAGATGCAAATACGCACACTTGAAGGACATACCGGGTCGGTGGAGAGTGTAGCATTCAGTCCGGATGGAAAAACGCTCGCAAATGGTGGTCAGGACAATATTGTGCGTTTATGGGATGTGGAGACGCGAACAGAAATAAGCACACTACAAGGGCATGCTGGATATGCCCGTAGTGTATCGTTTAGTCCGGATGGACGCACACTCGCGAGTGGGAGTAATGACATACGTTTATGGGATATGGAGACACAGACGCAAATAGGCAGACTTGAGGGACATACCGGGTTGGTCAATAGTGTAGCATTCAGTCCCGACGGACGCACACTCGTGAGTGGAAGTAGTTGGGGAGAAGTGCATTTATGGGATATGGAGACACAAACAAGAAGCAGCATTTTGGAGGGGAGTAGTTTCAGACATATCACGGGTGTATCGTTCAGTCCGGATGGGAATACAATCGCATATAAGTATCCGTGGGTTACCGACTCCGTGAGTTTTTTGAATGTAAATACGCTGTCAAGATCATCCGGAGGTTTCTTCGAACATACATGGGAAGTCTTGTGGGTTATTGATACCCTTGTTGATGCACAAAGAAAAAATATACACACCATACTTCAGGGACATACCGGTACAGTAGAAAGTATATCGTTCAGTCCCGATGGAAGGACAATCGCAGCAAGTGGAGTTGATAACTACAACTTCATTCGCATGTGGGATATTGCGTCGCTGACAGAAATAAACATACTTGATCGTTGGGATTACAGATTCAGTAACAAAAATGTATCGTTCAGTCCGGATGGTAAAAGAATCTTAAGTCGGTGTGGGCAATATGTGATATGTTTGCGGGATGCTGCTACGTACACGGAAATAAGCAGACTTGAGATACCGTCCAACTGGTGGGTCAGTATTGCTGTTTTCAGTCCGGATGGACGCACCCTTGCAATTCTATCTCATGATCACGAAAGTCCAATTTACGGAAGCCCAATTGTGCGTTTGTGGAATGTGGATACGGATACGGAAATAGGTGAACTTTGGGGACATATCGGGCAAGTCCAAAGTGTGTCGTTCAGTCCAGATGGACGCACCCTTGCCACTGCGGGGAGCATTGACGGCACGGTGCGTCTATGGGATGTAGACACGCTGGCAGAAATAGCGATACTTCGAGGACATACCGGTGGGTCAACAGTGTATCGTTCAGTCCAGACGGAAAAATAATCGTAAGTGCAAGTAATGACGGCACGGTGCGTTTGTGGGATGT
>VYFM01000484.1:7243-12279 GCA_009842375.1 Candidatus Poribacteria bacterium
ACGGCACGGTGCGTTTGTGGGATGTTGCTACATTGACGAGCATGGGCATACTTGAGGGGCATACCTATGCTGTCAACAGTGTATCGTTTAGTCCGGGTGGCAAAACCATTGCCAGTGGGAGTGATGATGGCACGGTGTTGTTGTGGAACATCACATCCGTTGACCATGGCAACACACTGCTTGAAGCGACCACACTGCTGCTGGGAGGCTCTCTCACAGCACAGATAGATCCCGACACTGATGTGGATTACTTCAGTATCCCCATAGAGGTACGCGGTCAACTCACACTTTGGACAACAACGACAGGCTCCCTTGATATGATCGGCACATTGCAAAATAGTAAAGGCACCCCATTAGCAACGAATGCCGAAAACGTGGATGAAGCATTGGGTTTCAGAATAGAACACATTGTGGAACCAGGGACATATTACATCAAAGTCGAAAGTCATGAACAACAGATTGGCGACTATACCCTCTACGCGGTGTTTATACCCGCGACAGATGTCAACGCTGATGGTGTCGTGGATGTGTTAGATCTTGTGATAGTTGCTGAAAACTTTGGTAGGTTTGATACACCTCTCACAGGGGATGTCAACGGAGACGGTGAAGTGGACCGTGAGGACATCATTGCAGTTTTAGACGCAATTGATGCGGCTGCCGCTGCACCTGCGGCTGTATCCACAACCGAAAGTCTCCAACGCTGGATTGACCAAGCGAAGCAACTCAACCGGACAGATGCGCGTTTTCAAAAAGGAATTGCTGTGCTTCAACATCTCCTAACAACATTGAGAAACACAGAGACGGTGCCGAAAGCAACGGCACTCTTGGCAAACTACCCCAACCCGTTCAATCCTGAAACCTGGATACCTTATCAACTCGCGAACCCCGCAGATGTCACACTGGCGATCTATCGTGTGAACGGTGCTTTGGTTAGAACTTTATCACTTGGACATCAACCCGCTGGTATGTATCATAGCCGCAGTCGCGCAGCGTATTGGGATGGTAGAAACCAAATAGGGGAGCCTGTGGCAAGCGGACTCTATTTCTATACGCTGACCGCTGGCAATTTCTCTGCGACGCGGAAGCTATTGATACGTAAGTAAGTCTGTTGTTATCCGGTTTGCGGTAATTACCAACAAATGTTAGTCGGCTTTGATGACAACACACAATAAACAACTTCATAATTACAGAGGAGCAGTTCAATGCGTGAAACTCTGGTAGAGAGCAAAATGTTAATCTCTTATATGATCGCTCTTTTCTTAATGAGCCTATTTTCAGGGCAGACGATTGCCGAATCGGAAACAACTACCTATCACTGGGAAATAGATCAAGTCCCTTCAGGACAAGAAACAGTCTTTGTTCCCCAACCGATAGAGGTGGAAATCGAAAATACAGGTATCAACGCATTATTAACAAGCAGTGCGAGTTACACATTAGCACGGAGATACAAAGTGTATTTATCGCCTGAATGGGATGCTGATAAAGCATATCTGCTGCTACAGGCATTACAAGATATGACAGAAGGGTATGGTAGTCATAGTCCTCCTTGGCACCGGAACCCCAGTTATTGGATATTGAGTGATGCTCATGTGGCACAAGACATTGATCTGGGTCCCGATGTGGAAGTCGGACTAAATAGTCTTCGAACGATAACAATTGCATCAGAGACTTTCACTTATGCACATCCGTTTGTCGCAAAAATAGATGGTGTTCAAGGACGATATTTTTCTAAGCGACTTTGGCGAGCCGTCCTCAGATTTGCGACATACATACCAGGAGAAGGAATCCAACACCGTGCAATAGATAGCATGCTGCAGAGATACTATGGCGTTACGGTGCATGTCCCCGACTATGAAGTCCTAACAGATGAACCTGCCCATACGTTTAGCAAATTCACCTATGATGAAATCTTGGGAATCATGATAATGTTTGAAGAATATCCAGAAGGCATGCATGTAACCCCAGGATTGAAATATCTTATCAGACGGGTACCCGATCCTTATGCCGAATACGCAGCACGCGCAAATACGAGAGCAGGTTATATAGAATTCACCGACAAAGCTTTTGAAAATGGAATCAATCACGACACACAACGGATCATTCTCCATGAAAAAGCACACTTCTTATGGGCTTATCTATTTGATGAACAACTCAAAGCAGATTGGATAGAACTCGGCGGGTGGTATTATGACGGTGAAAGGTGGAAGACAACCAATCAGACTGAGTTTGTCTCCGACTACGCACATGGAGAAAATCCAAACGAAGATATGGCAGAAAGTATCGCTTACTATATCGTCACCCCGGATAAACTCAGGTCAAGATCGCCTGCCAAGTATGAGTTTATACAGAACAGGATTATGCACGGCACACGCTACATGTCAATCATACGCGAAGACCTTACTTTTGTTGTCTATAACTTATATCCCGATTATGTATACCCCGGAGAAGTCATCCGGGTGGATGTGACAGTAGGAGGTAAACCAGAAGAGTATAAACGGGTTACTGTTGAAATAGAAACCCATACTGAAAACGAATTGGATTACTCAACATGGGGGCATGTGTCCTTCACATTGTTAAATGATGAGGATCAAGATCGTCCTCGTCGCTTCTCTATTCAATTAAGTCCTGTAGACGCAGAGGGTAACTACTATAGATATGGTCGGTATAAACCAAGCAATATATTGCGCGGACAGAAGAGTGTGCCTTCGTATTATGCTAAAGGGGATTACACAATAACACAAGTGGTAACATACGATACGAATAGACTAAAAAGATACAATTCCGGTGGCTTCGGCTTACAAATCCATATCGATAACATATACGAAGACTTATACCCGCCGGAATATGTGCCGAATTCCGCAAAGTTGTCAATATCAGACGCATACACCGAAAAAAACGAGCACTTCTATATCGTAACCGCAACGTGGCAAGTAAAAGAGGATAGGACACTCTCCGGATCTACTTATATACGACCAGAAGAACAAAACCTTGTCCAAGATGGCTACTACCTACATCCATACACTTCATATTGGGGTTCCCATTCTTCGAGTATAGTGAATGCTGATATAGTCAGTCGAGAGGAAGACGTTTGGACATTGAAATCAACTTTTTACTTCCCACATTATATGCCCGGAGGGGTGTATGAATTAAAAAGACTCTACTTTCGGGATGCTATAAATTATGAGAATGCTTGGTTACCTAATATTGATGATCAGATACAAAAGGTAACAATAGAAACGAAGAACCCAGATACGACACCACCTACACTCGATGTTAACAGGATCACTGTGGATGCAGAACCCGCAAATCCAGTAAATCCTGATGGTGCGACGTACGTCAATGTCGCGTGTTATGTCAAAGACGATATAAGTGGCTTTGAAAAAGGGTATGTCGTTATCAGAGACCCGTTAGGAGGGGAACGAGGCTATGATTTTGAGGGACCATACACTTATATACATACAAAAGAAATCTATTTTCAAGAGAATCCAAAAGCTTATCGGAAATATACTCGTCATATCTACTTGCCAGAAGGCAGTTTCCCCGGTATTTGGGGGGTTATTGGAATAGGTGTTACCGACAAAGCAAAAAATACGATCTACAACGACTTTACCGAAATTACGCGCTTTGAAGTCATCGAAACACAAGCAGCCCCCACCGTCCAAGTTACCTTACCCGACAAAACGGCACTGCTGCCGAACTATCCAAATCCGTTTAACCCTGAGACATGGATACCTTATCAGTTAGCAGCCTCCGCAGATATAACGCTGACGATCTATGCACCTAATGGGCATGAGGTTCGAAAGTTAGCATTGGGAAATCAAGCCGCGGGGATCTATCAGAACAGAAACCGAGCTGCCTATTGGGATGGTAGAAACCAACTCGGTGAACCCGTAGCAAGTGGTGTATATTTCTATACGATTACGGCAGGGGACTTCACCGCTACGCGCAAGATGTTGATACGAAAGTAAAATGTTGCACAATGGATACAACCCCGAAAAAATCTGAACGACACTTTGAAATAGACAAATGAACCTATTTGCCTGAAAACAACTTGAAACTGACAAATAGAATGACTATAATTTGGAACAAGAGGAACAATATGAAAATCAATCATATACTCTGATGACAAGATTCAAGATCCGTTACCACGCATGCATGCAGATGCGTGACTTCTATCACTATGATACCCTGTAGCAATACCTGTCTTTCTTTCACATCTTTGCTCTAATCCGCGTCATAATATACAGCTCTGCATCATGTGCAATTCAACAAAAATAACAATCCTAATTAAATCCTTGACAAGACACCGTTAATTTGATACGATATCCAACAATCTCTCACAACAGGAGAATAAAAATATGAATAAGAGTATTACCGACACATGACAATAACAAATATTAGTAATTCGTATAAGGATTTAGTATAAAGGAGAAAACCGCCAGGGCAGGCGGTTTTACAAGGCGTAATTGCGCGATGATGAAGAAAAAGATTTGCGGAATTACATCTATATGATACCATGCTGCCATTTTCATGTCAAGTATTATCACATGATCATTAAAACGCCTCCCTGACGGTTTCTCATCGGAGAAACCACATGCAACAACGGATATACCATATTTGCCTAAAAGATGGACGCACCTACGCGCTCTCACAACTTGAGCAAGCTGGACTGTCCTATGTGCCATGCTACCCCGATAAACCTGCCTTCTTATTCGCGAAGCTTCGGCAACGAGGCAAACAAGTCAAGTTAGATGACTATAGACACCAATATAGCACTACATGGACGCTTGCACAATGGCAAACACGGGATGATAGGGGCATTCAGATATTCACAGGCAAAACATCTGTCCGTGAACAAGCGGGAAATCTACACTACCTCACCGATTTTGACATAGAAAAGCTCTTTATCGATAGTTACCCACAAGCCTACCAGAAAATCCTATCTATCTATAGAAACAATATAGAACAAGCAGCACCGGTCGAGACACGAACAAAATCAGGAGGGAAACGTCTATCTGCTTATGCCCCCGCACTCT
>VYFM01000428.1 GCA_009842375.1 Candidatus Poribacteria bacterium
TAGTTTGTAGATGTATTTTAGGACTTACTTCAAAAGTATTCCGTTCAATGACATTGGTTACATGATAAAGTTGCATCTTCTACTATCTCAAGTGAGAAAATATTGGTAGTTTTCAATATCCGCATTCTATCATAGCATAGTGCAGAACACAAGATTAAGTATCACTTCAATTAGGTCTTCACTGACTTAACACAACGAAAACCAATTCTGGCAAGTGTACGTGTAGGTACATTCTTATAACGATAGGCTGCAGTGAGAAAATGAGAAGGGTCAATCCATGAACCTCCACGTAACACTCGGTGTGTAGATACTTCCAATACTTCATTCATTTCAGATTGAATATCGTATTCACCGGATATGGGGTTTCGTTTTGGGGATTTCAGATAATAATCCGTATCATATTCATCAAGACACCATTCCCAAACATTACCTGACATATCACAGACACCATAACTATTAGCAGGATATTGTCCTATTTCGGTCGTATCTCCAATATTGCTGTGGTAGTTAGCATTAGTAGTATCAATTGTATTTCCCCACGGATATTTTTGCCACATTAATCCACCACGAGCAGCTTTTTCCCACTCAGCTTCAGTTGGTAATCGTTTACCAACCCACTCTGAATATGCTATCGCCGCATGCCAACTAACCCAAGTAACAGGATGATGTTCCTTTCCATCGGGATAGTTATTCCCATTCCAATTTTTTAGGTAATCACCATCATGAAATCTCTTTGCTATGGAGGTTTTCAACTTTTTATGCCAATCAAACCAATCTGATGATTTTTGCCACTGAGGATTAGCATCCACAAATTCCTTGTATTGAATATTGGTCACCAAGTTTTTGTCAATATAGAATGAATCCACATAGACAAGATGTAATGGATTATCACTTGCATCAGCATCTTCATCATTGCATCCCATTGGATATTCTCCCGCAGGTATGTATGCCATTTCACTTGGTGTACCTGCTACTGTTTCAGCATCCATGTTTGGATACACAGATCCAACATTTGTCCGTATAATGCTGGAGGTTGCTGGTTTAGTGGTCTTAAATTCGTTTTTTGGGTGTGATTGATTGTTAGAGGATTCTTGACTTAATCGGTATGAGGCAAGATACTCTCGTCGTTTCTGTGTGTTTTTAAGAGTATCACGTGCTTCATTTAGTAATGACCGCCACTGTTCCTGTGTCTTACCGTCTGGACGTGGCAGACCACCTGCTCGTAAAGAAGCACTGTATGCTCTCCTGTGTGCAGCATTAACACGTATAGATATTTCAGATTCACTTTTATCTTGGATTTCTTCTATGGAAAGGTTTAACACATCGAAGTAGTCAACACTCTCACCGATAACAATTCCTGAGGCATTCAGAATTTCCTCGACATCATCCTTTGATAAGTCATACTGTTGTACTCCTTGTCGGAGAAGGAGGGCGCGTTGTTGTGTGGTAATATTGGGTATCGTTTCTTTCAGTGTGTCAACAATGGATCTGAATTCTTCGTGTTTGGACATGTCTTAGTTGCTCTTATATGTTGATACATATTTCTTAAATATAAATAGCCATGGGCGATAATTGTTTAATGTCCTACAGCACTAACACACCGAAACCCGTAACTGTAGTATGTAAAATTCGGAACTGCCCATCCACTATATGCGACACTCACCGCCCGTTCGCTACTTGCCCACGAACCGCCACGTAAAACACGTGATGTGTCAATTTTCAAATAGTTATCTAAAATTTTACTAATGTTGTTAGGAGTTAAGTATGATTCAGAACGTGTTGTTTTTTCGTCATATTCATCAAGACACCATTCCCACACATTACCTACTACATCATATAAACCGAAAGCGTTTGGTGGATATTTCCCTACAGGTGTAGTTTTCCCAAGATGCATCCCATAATTTGCCAAACTTACATTTATCTCATCACCCCATGGGTATATTTTCCCAATCAATCCTCCCCGAGCAGCCTTTTCCCATTCAATTTCAGTTGGTAGACGTTTACCGACCCATTCCGCGTATGCCATTGCTGCATACCAACACACATCAACTACTGGATATTCCCCTTTGCCTCGAGGGTAGTTATTGCCACTCCAAGTTTGTAGGTAATTCCCGTTGTGTAATATTCGAGGTATCATATTTTTCTGCCATTGATGGTTTTCCTCCAGAAATGTTTTATACTGTGCATTGCTTACAGGATATATATCCATCATAAAACCGTCTATGTAGAAATTTTGAACGGACATTTTTGTATGGTTTGATTCTTCTACCTGACCACCCATCTGAAATTCATCAGCAGGGATTAGAACCATTTCAGTAGATACATCAAGATTGGGAGGACTTGTCTGTTGAAACGATTCAATGTATATTGTCGGATTCTGTTCAGTATTTTCACTCGGAGGCGTTAGTAATGCTGTAGGTTGAGGAATACCTGACCTCGTCGAATCTGCATTCTGGAATTCAACGATTGGATTCGATAGATTGTCCAACGGTTCCTCTATTGCTTTTTCTTGAGATATTATTGACAGATATTCTTTCCGTTTTTCAGGATCTATCAAGGTTTCACGTGCCTGATTTAATAGATTCCGCCACTGCTCTTGTGTCCTACCATCCTTACGAGGTAATCCTCCTGCACGTAGTGATTCACTGTAGAGATGTTTATGTGACTCATCAACACGCGTCTCAATAATTGCATCATTTTGGTATTGAAGTTCGTCTACAGAAAGTTCTAACACTTCAAATAAGTTGACTTCATCTGTGACGATCAATCCCTGAGAATTGAGTATCTCTGCCGCCTCCTTAATAGAGAGTTCATAATTATGTACTGCTTGTTTCAGCAGTCCGAGACGTTGGACGGGGGTAATACTCGGTGATACAGCTTTAAAGGTATTAATTACTGCAATGAATTCTTCGTATTTTGACATGATAGTCCCTAATATGAAGGCAATTTTGATTATATAACCTATATTCTATTTTGTGTTATGTTTTGACATCCATAACACAACGAAAACCAAATGTGGGCAGTGTATCAGTAGGGCTTCCAGTAAATCGTTGAGAAACCCTGGCAACCTGGGAATCAGCACCCCAAGGACCACCACGCAACACTCGAGCAGTCTTCACACGTCTAAAATTTCCTAAGACCCACGTCAAGCTATTCGTACCTGAAAACGGATTTTGTGAGATGGGAATATTATAAAAATCTGTATCATAAGCATCAAGACACCATTCCCAAACGTTTCCACACATATCATACAATCCAAAACCATTTGCTGAGTAACTTCCTACAGGGATTGTATCGCTTCTATTATAAATATAGTTCTCGTTGTCTGGATTAATTGAATCACCCCAAGGATATTTCTTACCTGACAACCGTCCACGTGCAGCTTTCTCCCATTCGGCTTCAGTTGGTAATCGTTTACCTGCCCATTGTGCATACGCCATCGCTGCAAACCAACTTACACCTGTTACGGGGTGATCATGAGTCCCATGAGGGTACATATCACCATCCCAATGTCTTAAGTAGCCACCATCCTGATATGTTATATCAATGTTGTCTCTCAACCATTCTGGTTTGTAACGTTCTGCATCAGCAATAAGGAATTCTTTAAAATCTGAATTTGTCACCGGATATTTATCCATTAGAAATGTATCAAGAGAAACGGTGTGAACAGGCTCTTCATCGTCGTTTGCATCCATATCATTGCTCCCCATCTGAAATTGTCCTGCGTGTATATACACCATTTCATTTGGGACATCTATAGCGTTGGGTAGGTTCTCATGGCTTAGTTCAGTGATAGCAATTTCATCCATTTCAGATAGATCATAGTCAGAAGATTTTTTGAATTCTGACAAAATGTCTATCTCACCGTATTGGAGCATGGTAGCGTGTTCGTGTCTCTTCTGCGGATCAATCAAGACATCTCTTGCTTGGTTAAGGACTGTTCTCCACTGTTCTTGGGTTCTACCATCGGGACGCGGGAGTCCACCCGCTTTTAGAGATGTTGCATATAACTCTTTGTGTTTTGCTTCTACTTGTGCTATGATAGCATTTTCTTGCCACTCTTGTAGTTCATCATAGGTAAGACCAAAAACTGCAAAATAGTTTTCTGTTTCACCGACCATCAAACCTGATTCTATCAAGATCTTAACTGCATCATCAGCTGCAATTTCATACTCTTGAGTCGCTTGACGCAATAGTCCTTTCCGTTGCTCGTTAGTAATCGTTGGTGAAACTGCTTTTAGTCTATTTATGAATAGTATATACTCATCGCGTTTAGACATTTTTTAGTTTAATCCTAAGGAATTTGTAATGAAACTAAGAAATAAGAAGAGACTGTTTATGTGTTAACTGCTTTTACACACCGAAACCCGACAAGACTGCTTGTTTTCCACGAAGCTAAGGAGTCCCGATATGTAACACGCAGCTCCTGTTCTGAAGAATACCATGATCCGCCTCGTATTACACGATGTGTATTAGGTTTTGTAGTGTAATCTATGATACTCTCTATATTACCACCTGAAACAGGATTACGACTTTCGGTATATTTATAAAATTTGCTATCCCATTGATCAAGACACCATTCACTTATGTTGCCTACAACGTCACCTAAACCGTATCCATTTTCAGGATATTTCCCTACAGGTGTTGTTTCCCCAACAGACTTATCATAGTTTGCATTACGAACATCTATCATTTGCCCCCATGGAAATCTTTGCCCTGTTAATCCACCTCGGGCAGCTTTCTCCCATTCTGCTTCTGTCGGCAAACGTTTACCAACCCAATTCGCATAAGCCATTGCAGCATGCCAACTGATCCAAGTGACAGGATGGTCAGCTTTTCCAGTTGGATAGTTGCCTTTAAACCAGTTTAACAAGTAATCGCTATCTCGTAATTTAGAAATATGATGATAATCAAACCACCCAAGATTACGCCACTGTGGGTTAGCATCTATAAATTCCTTATACTGAGAATTTGTCACAGGATATTTGTCCATATAAAATGCATCAACATAGACAGAATGTGCAGGTTTTTCCTCATCCGATATGTCAATGTCGTCGCATCCCATTTGGAATTCACCTGCGGGAATCATAACCATTCTATCCTGTTCAGTCGTTTTAGAAGACGTTTGTGCTTGTATGGGTATTTCTTCTTCAGGAATTGATTCAGTGGGAGGTAGGACTTCGTTTTGAAGTATGGCAATATGCCCTTCTCGTTTCGGTCTGTCTATGAGTGTTTCTCGCGCACGATTTAAAAGTGTCCTCCACTGTTCCTCCGTCCGACCATCAGCACGTGGACGACCACCTGCTTTCAACGACAAGTTATACAAATTGTTATGTGCTGCTTCAACAAGACCAACGATCTCCGATTCACTTCGGTTTTCAAATTCTGTGATGGATAAACTCAACACCTCAAAAAAATCAACTCGTTCTCCAATAGACAATCCCGATGCATGTATGATTTCAGTCGCTTCATCAGCAGAGAGACCATACTGTTTGATTCCTCTCCGTAGAAGTCCTTTACGTTGTTCATAGGAAATTGTCGGTGAAACCGTTTTGAACTCGTTAATGAGGAAAATAAATTCGTTTCGATTTGACATCAGTTGTTCTCATCTAATAATTTGGAAGGATCAGATTGGATTCCAGATGGTGGATCCAACCTTAGAGGCGAAACTGACCACACACAACGGAAACCTATAACATTGAGAGAAAACGATGGTGATTCTGCATTACGATTTGCTATACGTATTAATGATGCAGGAATACGCCAAGAACCACCTCGTAAAACTCGATTTGATTCAACATCTAAATAATGGTGGAGCATCCAATCAATGGAATTCGCACCCGAAATTGGATTCCGTAAAGACGAATTCGTAGCATTACCTACATGATACGCATCAAGACACCATTCCCAGACATTTCCACACATGTCGTACAAATCATATCCATTTGGCGGATACTCCCCTACTGATGATGTGCCACCTACATTCCAATCATAATTTGCTTTCGTAGAATCAGCAATATCACCCCATGGATATTTTTTACCGTCGACTCCTCCTCGTGCAGCTTTTTCCCATTCTGCTTCTGTCGGCAAACGTTTGCCTTGCCACAAAGCATAAGCCATTGCTGCATACCAGCTGACATTAATTACCGGATGATCTGCGTCTGTTTCCCTATAACTATTTCCTTGCCAATGTTTGAGATAGTCAACATCACAATATTTTTTCGGAATATCATGAATACTCCACTGCGGGTTTTTGTCTATGAAGTCCTTGAACTGTGCATTCGTTACTGGAAATTGATCAATATAGAACGCATCAAGAAAAACATTGTGTGTTGGGTGTTCATCACCGAATGATTCCTCATCATTACTACCCATTACAAATTCACCTGCTGGAATCAGCACCATATTGTCAAGACTTGGAGGAGGAGTCTCATTGTCTATGAAACGCTCCTTATGCTGTAACGTTGACAAATAGGTATGTCGTTTTTGCGGGTCAATAAGTGTATCACGAGCCTGATTTAAAATAATCCGCCACTGTTCTTCTGTTCTACCATCCGTACGAGGACGACCCCCTGCTGCCAATGATGCACTATACAGTTTTTGGTGAGCTGCTTCAATACGACTGGCTATAGACTTATCTGAATTTTGAAACTCCGAAAAAGAGAGTCCCAAAACATCAATATAATTCTCTTGTTCACCAATAACTAACCCAGAAGCATTAAGAATATTAGTCGCTTCATCAACAGTGAGGTTATGTTGCTGGACACCTAACCGAAGGAAGCCTTTTCGTTGTTCATCGGTTATTGAGGTTGATGCAGTTTTGAGTGCGTTGATAATTGATATAAATTCCTCGCGTTTGGACATAGGTATATTCCATTATAATATTTTTGGAAGATAGAAGATGCGAAATTAAATGGTTTTCCAGAAAGATGTATATTTTACAGATCTATTCAACGGTAAGGTCTTGTAGCTCGGTTTTGGCTTGTTCAACTTCCTCTTCATTGAGCGTAGGTCTATCAATAATAGAAAACAGGTCATAGACAGCAGTTGCACCATCGTTAGAAAGTGATTTTGCAGTTACCTCAAGGTTTTGATCCAAGTTGTACTTGTAGTTTACCTCAATTGGTGATCCTTGTGGTAACCCAGGGGGAAGTTCAAGGGTACATTCCCCTAATTTGTACTCATCAAAGAGATCTATTTCATCCTTATGTTGATCCTGTTCGAGACCTTGGACTACCTCAATTAATACCGATGGTTGATTGTGATCTACCGTCAAGAACCTATCAGCAATTTCGCACGGTACAGCAGTCATTTTTGGAATCATGACATGGATAATATGCTGTCGGATTGCGTTGAGCACGACAAGTCCAAGATTGTGAGTCGCCCCATCGGTAACGGTGACCTTCGGTGCACCATCAGGACCGATAAAACGATCGATGACTGCCTCTGGCATATCAATCGCTTCTGTGCTGCCTTCGGAAATCTGCCGTAGTGTTCCCTGAATTGCAGCACCAATAGCAACGACTTCATCAGGATTGACTTCATGCGGATTAATCTCTTTACCGCTTAAAGATGTTATCATCTCCTGTACCATAGGCATACGTGTTGAACCACCTACCAACAGGATTTTGTCTATTTCTTCCCAAGTCATTTCTGCTTCTGAAAGCACCATTTGGCACAAAACTCTACATCGTTCAAGTAGATCAGTAGTTAGTTGCTCGAACTTTTCGCGCGTCAACTCAACTCGTGTCGTTTTACCATTATATCCACAAACAATGAGTGCGCGTTGTCTTAAGGACAATGATTCCTTAGCTGCAATAGCATCCAATTGAAGGTCTTGATAGGAGTGAAGATCTGCCAACGGATTTTCACCGTGTTCTATCTCAAACATCTCGGCGACATAAGTGATGATTTTGTCATCCCAATCCTTACCACCGAGTCTGTGATCGCCATTGGTTGCAAGCATCTGTATTTCTGATTCTGAAACCTTCATGATGGTCACATCTAATGTTCCACCACCAAGATCAAGCACAAATACATTTTGGTTACTCCCCAATTGATCAATGCCGTAAGCAAGTGCTGCAGCAGTTGGTTCGTTTAGAACTTGCAGCACATTCAACCCAGCAATTTTTCCAGCGTTGCGAGTTGCTTCGCGCTCTGCATCGTGAAAATATGCAGGAACAGTGATGACAGCATCCGTAATTTCTTCATCCAGATATGTCTCTGCATCTTGTTTGAGTTTTGTAAGAATTACGGCAGATAGTTCTTCAGGAGAATAGTCCTTTCCATCAAATGTACGATAGAATTCCGTTTTGGATTTCCCCATCTCACGTTTGATAAACTCCACGATTTGTTCAGGCACTGCTCTTGCATTCTGCTTAGCGATTTTTCCAACAGTAACAAGAGCATCTTCAAACATTACGACTGATGGCGTAATACGTTCACTCTCAAGGTTCGGAATAATCTCTGGTTGACCGTGTTGATTCACATGTGCAATCACAGAGAATGTAGTACCAAGGTCTATCCCAACGACTTTACCCATCCGTATTACTCCCTTTATCATTAGAAACAGGTTCACCTACACTGTCATCAGATTCTTGTGTCGGAGAAGTATAACGGAATATAGTAACCTCCTCTGGTCTGAACACTTTATCTCGCCAGTTAAACCCAATTTTATGAACTTCAGCAATCTTTCGATCTTTTTCTGGATCCTTTGATGGTATGACTTTGTGCGTCTTATGCAGCTGCCTATCAAGAGTATCAGATGATTCTGTATACGGTGATACATCCATACGGAATAATACCTCTTCCAGTTTAAACCGGAAGTTTTCTAAGTTTTTCCTGTATTGTGACAACACATCTTTCATGTCCTCATCATTTCCACTGCATATATCATCAAATTGCGATTCAAGAACCACAAAAATGTCATACAGTTGGATCAAATTATGTATAATCGGTTTGTGAAGCACTTCAAGCAGAAAACTCTCTTTATAGTCCTTCATTTCAGCATATAACTTGTCAAACATCTCTGTCTGATTTTGGTTCCGAGCAATTTGCTTCTCAAAAAGGTCTTGTAACGCAGCTAAACTCTGACACACCTCTGATATGTCGCTTTGTTGTTTCATTTCGGGTTTATCCGCTTGATCAGTCAGATTTGTAGTAGATTCCTGTATTTGTTCCAAGTCAGTGGTATCATTATGCTCATTTGAATCTAAGTTTATATCATTATCTCCGTTAATATACTTACCCATATTTAAATCCACCTGCAGCTATATTTGTCTTGAATGAGGCAGCACTATTCAGTCAGACGCTCTTCTGATTATACAATGTGAATAGGAGGAATGTCAAATAAAGTGATGCCTCAATTAATTGAGACTTCATACACCTGAGAAGATAGCAAAAACACCATATATAATGTGCTTAACCTTTTTGCCAAGGAACGCTTCCAGCCTTCTGTATCTCTTCCTGTAATAACTGTCCCATCTCTCTATATTTCTGAGTGTTTGTCTTAGAAGTATCAGTTGCCTCTAATGGGTCACTTGATAGGTCATATAGTTCCAGCGGTTCAAACGGTCGATTGTGTAGTAACTTTATGTCACCCTGTCGAATCGCGTGTTGACTCAATCCACGAAACTGTTGTCCACCCTCGCGTCGTAGCCAATACAGTAGTCGATCTGAGAAGTCTTGATTTTCACCTTGTAACGTTTTCAAAATGGATTGTCCCTCTATTTCGTGATTGATAGGAACATCCGCCACCTCACACACTGTTGGGTATAAATCCATGAGCATTCCAACCTGATCTGTTACATGTCCCTCTGGAATGTGATCTTTCCACATCGCACATGTAGGCACTCGTATGCCACCTTCATACATCTCACCTTTTTGCCCACGCAGCGGTCCATTATGTGCACCAACCCCTATTTGTCCTCCATTGTCTGATGAATAGATGACAAGAGTATTAGAGAGTTGACCTGTATCCTCAAGCGCATCAAGTACGCGTCCGATTCCCGCATCCATATGTTCAACAAGTGCAACATATTTTGCACGTTGCGGTGAGATATCAGGTTCACGTTTCATCACGCGTTCAACCCAATCATCGGGGGGTTGGATCGGTGTATGGGGTGCGTTGTAAGCAAGATAGAGGAAGAATGGATGGGATGTATGTGCGTGAGTCCGAACAAAGTCAACACTCCAATCAGAAAAGAGATCTGTTGCATGTCCTCTCGGGTCAATAGTTTCTAAGTCATGACGCATATAGTTATTATTGTGACGAAGGTGAGTATAATAGTCATCCATCATATCTCCGAGGAACCCGTGGAAATGGTCAAATCCTCGTTTGCATGGGTGATTCTCATCCTCAAGTCCCAAATGCCACTTTCCGATGATGGCTGTTCGGTAGTCTTTCTGTTTCAGCATAGTGGGCATCGTAATTGCATCCTGACTAAAGTATCCCCAGTTGTTCTGTGCATGGGTGCGAATCACACCCGGAACACCAACTCTATCAGGGTAACGTCCCGTTAATAGTGATGCACGACTTGGTGAACAGACAGAGCAATTCGCATAAAATTGCGTTAAACGTGTTCCCTCTGTTGCAATTCTATCTATGTTCGGTGTTTGAATAAAAGGTCCGTTGTGTGCAGATATATCACCATAACCATGATCGTCCGCAAGTATTAGTAATATGTTCGGTAATTTTGCCATATAAATCTCCATTTAGATTTGATAATTGTCTATTTATTCCACTATCTCACACCATACGGCTGGTGACTAACCAATAATAGTTCCGTTGCATCAATTGACTCAAAATCAACCACACCAATGTATGTGGTTGTTCAGAGAATCGGACCAAGTTCCAATGCTTTCAAATGCAAGGAAACGGCATCGTCTAATTCACCCTCCCAACAATGCAAAACGCCCAAATTGGTGTGCGGTTCAGCCAAATTGGACGTATGACGGATTGCATCATTTAAATGTTCTCTTGCAGTATCAAGATCACCTTCATCAATGAGATTACACGCAAGTCTGTTTAACTCTGATGCCTTATTGATATTTTGAGTCTGGTGGTCATTATCTTCGTTAATCTGTTCTTCCATATTTACAAATTATCAGGATTTACGTTACAGTCGTAGGCGCGCTTTGCAAGGGCTCTGATGACTATCAATTCTTCTAAAACCACACGAATTAACTCATAATAATTGGAAAAACAGTGAAAATTGCGTTAGCCTAAACCCAAATATTTACCGAGATTTGATGTTACCCCACGTAGTTGCAAGTTTGTCTGCAGGTTCCACAGGAAGTAATGCTTCAATACCATCATTCATCAACTCTTTGATATCATCTACAGATAATGCAACATTGAATACAGCAACGTCATATAACATACCATTCAGTGTTTCTGATGTGTTGTTCGTCCAACCGCCGATATTAACCTGTTCTGTGTCCCTTGGTGCTGGACCGCCAAGACCTCCACCTGATCCAATTTCTTCACCATTCTCATAGATTTTTATGGTATCCACACCATCATAGATTGCTGTCATGTAGACCCAAGTATTTTTCTTTGCAACTCCTTGCCTCCATATACCTTTCCAACCACCTCGACTAAAGTATGCATCCCATTGTTTACCATCGGGACTTGTTCTGAAGGCATAATTGGCAACCGCACCACCTGCAGCCCTCTTTCCAACAATATGTCCATATCCGTTCTCAGCATTATTTACAAAGACCCACGCAGTAATTGTCCATGCTTCCGCAGCATATAAACTATCAGAATCAGGAATAATAACCCTATCATTTATTCCATTTAAGCTTAGGGCTGAACCGTTTGGTCCATCAACCCATTTGCCACCTTGTAGGTCACCATGGTTTTCGTTTCCAGAAGTATCGTTTATGGTATTCCCATCCCCTTCGTTAAGTAGCCAAATCCCCATTGCACTCCCAAGGTCAATTTCCGCATGAACTTGTAATGTCAATGCGAATGCAAAGACGAGTAAACTAACACTTACTATGCTTAATCGCAATCTGATCTTATTCATTTTTCACCTCATTATATATTTGTCAATTCATGGCTATATTAACTATGAAATTTGCTTATTGATAATCAGACATATTAGTCATAATAGTAATATGG
>VYFM01000574.1 GCA_009842375.1 Candidatus Poribacteria bacterium
CAGATAAACCCTCCGCAGATAAACTCAAATTCCAAAGCAAACAAACTATAAGAATGATACTTATCAATTTTTTTACTTTCATGTTCAATATTGGCAAAATACTTGCGTTTTTGTGTGTTAAACTTGACAAAAAAGGAATTAATGGGTATCCTAATAAGAATAAAGAAGACCCGCTATGATAATGAATACGTTCTCATCATCCCTTTAATGTATGGATTCCGAATTGACAATTCTGTATTCGGTTGCATGCAGAAGTGATGAACGAAATGAACTTTCAACATTTGATTAGCGAATTACTTGGAGTGTGATTAGCATGGATCCTACGGGAAAAACTCCCCCAGTGGAAAATGCACAAAATTACAGCACAGAACTTTCTCTTGAAGACGTTAAAAATGAACTATATAACCGACACCACCCGAGTTTAACATCTCTTGACATAGAAGTCCACGCAAAAACGATACATAAAATACGAACTTTGAAGCAGAAACATGATGTTGTGATGTTAGGACACAACTATATGGAACCCTTGGTTTTTGGACTCTCCGACAAAGAGGAACAAGGAGATTCTCTTGGACTAAGTATGTTTGCTGCAAAGACAGAATCTCCCTATCTCATCTTTAACGGTGTGCCGTTCATGGCAGAAACTGCTAAAATACTGAGTCCAGACAAAACCGTGTTAGTAGCGGATAAGACAGCAGGATGCTCACTCGCCGATAACTTCGGTGCTGAAGATGTGAGAAAATTGAAAGAACTTTATCCTGGTGCCCCTGTTATGATATATGTCAATAGTTATGCCGATGCAAAAGCGGAATCTGACATTTGTTGTACATCTGCGAATGCAGCCCATATTGCTAAATCCATGCCGGGTGACACGTTAATTTTCGTTCCAGATATTTTCTTCGCACAGAATTTGGAAGAAGAGTTAAAGGGTGAAAAAAATGTTGTTTATCCCGGTAAAGACAACACTGCACGCGGTGCGGTCTGTGAAGTGCACGAAAGATTTACACTTTCGGACCTGCTTGCGATACGTGAATCCTTTGAGATACCAAAAGAGCATCCGAAACGGAAATTATACGCACATTGGGAATGCCGTCCAGATGTTCTAAAAGAAGCAGATTTCTATGGTAGTACCAGTCAGATCATGAAAGACATTGCCTCACGTGTAGCAGATGATAAGTTAGAACGCGCATTTGTCGCCTCGGAGTGTGAATTAACCTCTAATTTAGCACAGGAATTTCCGAAGGTGCAATTCTGGACAGCATGTTCGGTACGATGTTCACACATGGCAAAAGTACGATTAGATAAGATTGCGAACATATTAGAAGCAATTGATAACGGTGAAGACCTTGATGAATATGAAGTTACGTTGGACCCAGAAGTAATTGACAAAGCACGTTTACCAATTGAGCGCATGCTTGAAGCGAGTGTATAGCGACAAATAGATATAAATGTTATTAAAAATGTAATGCGAGGTATGATTTACATCATGCCTCGCATTTTGTTTTTTCGTTGTAATACTATGATTAAAACCTTGTGATAACGGAAATTCGGTGTGAATGTCCAAGATCTGCATCAGGCACGAAAGCATAATCAAATTGGAAATCAATGTTTGATAATGAGTCCAGTCCTTTCTTCCGAACACCGAAACCGATAGCTAATCCGTTGCTTGGGTTATCATTTTGACTGATACGGTATCCGACGCGTGCAGCAACAATATCATAGAACCACCTTTCAACACCGATGTGGAAACTGGGATATGCATCGATAAGCGGTAGATTTACGTCAGCAACCAATGCCCATAAATCACGTGGTGGCATTGCTTGTTCTGTCCCTGCTTCAACCTGTTTCCAAATTCTGTATGCGAGTCCAACGCGTAATGCCATCGGCAGTTTATCGTTCGGAAGATCTTCATCACGATCCGATGCTTCAAAGATCAATCCAGCATTTTGCATGGCGATTCCGATGCCGAGATGATTATCTAGCATCCGCAAGATTACTCCAATATCCGCTGCAGCACCGTATACATTTTGAATATCCAATTGTTGTGAGATAAACTTAGCCGTGCCACCGACTGAAGCGTTTGTACCAAGTGGATAAGCCAGAGATAAGCCTGTTGCGAATCCACCTATTGTTACAGTGCTATCCGGTTCCAGTGTTGCACCTACACGTCGTTCAATTTCAGGGAAACTTCCAACCAAACTTGCCCCCCACACGATTTTATTAGTGCGTTGTGCGTACCCAATTGATTGACTGCTGATATCAGCAATCCAGAAGTGCTGCATTGCAGTGAGTTCTCGTGTATGAACAGAAGTTAATCCTGCGGGATTCCAAAATATGGTGTTAATGTCGTTTGCCAGACCAGCGAACGCACCACCCATGCCGACAGGTCTACTCCCTGGTTCGAATTTGAGAAAAGCTGCACCAGCCGTGCCAGCACCGTCATGCGGATCAGCATAACTCTGAGCACCGCTAAACAGTAAGGTTATGGTTAGAACTACTCCAACTACACATTTGTGCATTATCTGTCTCCTTTATCGGTTTATCCGTATTTTGAAGCCTTAGTCAACGACAAGTATTTTGCCGACAGCATTTGCGCGATTTCCTGCTCCATTGACTGCTTCTAAACGGAACACGTAAAGGCCGCGCGCTACAGGGGTTCCAGCTTGGTTTTTCAATTTCCAATTTATTTGTGTATCATTCCGTTCCCCTGGGATAATATTGGTATATGTATTTGAGTAAACGAGGTCACCGCCCCAGTCATAAATATACAGGATCAATTCAACTTTTTCTTCTGCAGCGGCATTTAAATCAAACGAGATAAATGCGCTATCGCCTTTAGAGTGGCGCACCGGATTCGGGTATACGAAAGTATTTCCATTGAAGGAGAAAGAAACCGACATCGTATACTCGCCGACATCATATACAGCGAAGTTTCCTGCTTTGTCAGTGACTCGTATATCTATATCATATTCACCCGATCTCGTTGGTAAAAAGTCTATAGACCATCTGCTCCATGGTTGCTGTTGTGCACCGCTTTCATCGGTAGCGAGAACAGGTTCAATAGGTTGTCCATCAGGACCTGTACCAACGATTTCCACTAACCATACACCAGATGCTGGTACTGGAACTTCACCTTCTCCTTGTGGACCGGCTCTACGTACACCTTGTGGGTCGGCAGCTGTTCCTTCTAACGTGAGTTCTTCATCCGTAAATTCAGTTTTTCCACCATCATTGGTGACAACAGCAGTTGGATCTGTCGTTTCATAGAGGAACTCCGTTGTGATTGAGTCGTTCGGTGAAAATCCGAGTTGTTCAGTGTCATTTCCAACGGCAGTGACTATAATTTGATAGTTGCCTTCAACATTCAACCCATCCGAAGTGAAAAGGATCGTATCCACACCGTTTCGGCGGGTTGTTCCAGTAACCTCTTGACCGTTGGGATTTCGTATAACGATACTGGACTGTGACAAATTAACACCTAATCCTGTGTCAGAGACACTTGCTTGGACAGTAACACCACCCGTTGTTGAAATGGAACTTGGGTAATCCTCAGCATCAATATCAGTCAGCAGTGGTGTATCATTGATAAGCAGAGAATTAGGATCAATCACTGGTGGACTTGTATCGTAGGTAAATTCCTCTTCGTAGGTTTCATCACCGTTTCCGGCTTTGTCTATAGGTGTAACGGTTACTCGGTATTTCCCATCGTTAGAACCGTCGTCCGCGAGTGGAACTTTCAAACTAAATATAATATAAGATTGTTCACCTTCTATATAAGACAATTTACCCGGTATTTCAGTTGGATCCGGTGATAGGCGTTCAAAGGTCACCCAATCTTCATCAAGGTTTTCCCAATCAATACCAGATACTTTATCTGTTAGGTCCAACTGGATTTTAGTAAGTGAATTATTGACCTGAGCTTCTACTACGATGAGTTGAATCCCCTTTAAAACAAGTTCAGGGGGTTGCGTATCATAGGTAAATAGCAATTGTTGAACTTCTCCGCTTCGTCCAGTTGCACTAATTGGAGTGAATTCAATAGTGTAAATACCGTCTTCAGACCCATCCATAGCCAGGGGACGTACTAATTTATATATTAACTTGTCGGGCTGCCGAAGCTGCTGTCCTGCGACAACTTGGTTTTTGCTATTCAACAAGCGAACTGTTGAGAGATGGCTTTCATCTGCTGTTTCAAGCAGAACTTCAATCTGGTCAACTTCCTCATTTGTATAGGCATCCTCTACTGGTGCCGTGCTCGGTGATGTAGATAACACAGCAGGAAGAAGTCTGGAAAGGAGGAAACTTTGTTCAAAGACAGATTGACTACCGTTCCCTGCTCTATCAACCGCTTGAACACGGATAAGATACATACCATCTGCCACAAGTTGATTAGTGGTAAGCGTTATTTGTGTTTTTCCATTACTGGTAAGTTCACCCGATATTTCTACACCATCTGGATTTACCAACGTCACTGTTGTACGCGACCAATCAATACCGCTATCACCTTTATCATCTAATACCACCTGTATTTGCGTCACATCTTCTGTGAGTTGTGCACCGTGAGCAGGTACTGTACTGACAATAGTTGGTGCTTGTGTATCATAGACTATTGAGTGATCAATAGTAAGGGTATTTCCTGCATTATCTGAAAACGCTATCTCAACGGTATATTCCCCGTCTCTACTTCCATCAAGGGGAAGTGGTTCGTCAAGTGTCAGGAAAAGCTGATTATTCGTATCATTTGTAAGTTTTGTTGGTATTAGCGTGCCACTTTGATTCCGTAGACTGACATTTTGATCTTCAAGTGATAGATCTGCTGGACCAACGTCCTGTACTGTGAATTGGAATTGTGTTAAACTCTCACTGATATAGGTAACTGGTTGACTTAAATTGATTGGTGTAACATCTGTTATCTCTGGTTCTTGTGTATCATATATCAATTCTCGATATGCAGTCCTGCCTTCACGTCCTTTTTTATCAACAGGATAGACATATACTGCATATCTACCGTCGGAACTTCCATCACTGGAAAGCGTTACTGGACGCCAAACCATTATATCCGTTCCATTGGTTGCAATGCTACCTGGAACAATTTCATTATCAAGTGTTGCAACCAAGATATCCGATCCAGTTAAACTTTCAAAAGATAACCCTACTCCTGCGGGGTCAAGTAAGTTCACCACGATCTCAAAGTTATCTGCATTGACATAAGCGATGTCTCCACTACCTAATGTAGCAGTATCTCCAATCCTCACAGCCTCAACACTTGGCAGAATGAACTGAAGGTAGAACGCAAATTGTGTTGGACTTTGTGCGACGTTTCCCGCAACGTCTTGTGGGGTCACCGATAATGTGTACTGACCGATCTTTGTCAATTCAGGAAAACTTAATGTCAGTTGAGAAACACCATCATCTCCTTGCGTGAGAGGGATCGTTAGGTCGTCTGGATCAGTCAGTGAAACACTTGTATTTTCGAAGTCTATACGTGTTGCCTCAGAAAACTGGATCGTGATAGTATTAATAGTTTCAGAAAGGTCAGAAACCTCGTTGATGACAAGTTCCGTAGGAGTTCCAGGCGTGTTTACTTGAACTGCTGACACCTGCGGCACTTTAGAGTCGTAAATCAAAGACAACCGAGCGTTTAAAGTATTACCTGCTTTATCTACCAGTAATGTGTTGAGGGTATAGGAACCGTCTACACTACCATCACTTGCAAACGGCTTGTTAAGTGTCAGATATAATTGTTGTGCAAGTTCGTCATACGTTAATACGGCAGGTACAGGTTTTCCTGCAGCATCCATCAATGCTACAACTTGAGAAGCAAATACCAAGTCTGCTGGACCTACATCTTCAATGGTAAGAACAAACTCACTTAACTCACTGACATAAGACACAGGGGCATGAAGTGTCAGCGGTGTAGCAGATATAATACGAGGTGTTTGTGTATCATAAATGAACTGGCGGTTGACAGTTATACCGTTGCGACCAGCTTTATCTATTGGTGTAACAGCAACTGTGTATTGTCCATCGGCAGTACCGTCTGTTGGAAATGGTGTTGGTATCCAAGTCAACTGATTAGATCCGTTAGAAGTAGTGGTACCTGCTATCTGCATTCCTTGAGAATTGGTAACGACGATTGCTGAACCGCTATCTCCAAATGCGATACCCACGCCGATAGAATCATTGATTATAGCAACAATTCTTGGGATTGCATTGCGGACGTAAACTGTTGATCCTCTTTTTCCATCAATAAGGATAGAACTGACTGATGGAAGCGTAGTGTCAAGTCTAAACTGGTATTGGCTCACCTGTTGTGCGACATTACCTGCTAAATCTTGTGGTATCATATCAAGCGTGTAAACGCCACTTTGAGTCAACGGAATAAACCGAATAATCAACTGAGATTGTTCATTCTCTTGCAAGGTAACAGATATTTCTTGTCCGTTTGGTGCTGTGAGCGTTACATTGGTATTTTCAATATCAATGCGTGAAGCATCTGTAAACTCGAGTGTGAAACCATTTACGGATTCGCCAATCTCAACTATCTCGTAGGGGATGAGATCAAATGCAGCGTCTGACGTGTTTGCTTTGACCGAGGCTATACCAGACACTTCATACTTCAATCTAAATGGATATTGCACTGTTGTTTGCGAAACATCACCAGATATATCTTGTGGTGTAACAGAAAGCGTATACAAGCCGCTTTGCACAAGGGATACAAAACGAACTAACATCACTCCGTCTCCATCATCTTTCGAGGAAACAGATATCTCTTGTCCATTTGGTCCCGTCAACACTATACGGATATTGGCAAAATCAACACGGTCTCCATCTGTAAACTCGAGTGTGAAACCATTTACGGATTCGCCAATCTCAACTATTTCGTAGGGGATGAGATCATAAGTAGCGTCTGGAGCATTTGCTTTGACCGAGGTTATACCCGGTGTTTCAAACTTCAACCTAAATGGGTATTGCACTGTTGTTTGTGCGACATTACCAGTTATATCTTGTGGTGTAACAGAAAGCGTATACAAGCCGCTTTGCACAAGGGATACAAAACGAACTAACATCACTCCGTCTCCATCATCTTTCGAGGAAACAGATATCTCTTGTCCATTTGGTCCCGTCAACACTATACGGATATTGGCAAAATCAACACGGTCTCCATCTGTAAACTCGAGTGTGAAACCATTTACGGATTCGCCAATCTCAACTATTTCGTAGGGGATGAGATCATAAGTAGCGTCTGGAGCATTTGCTTTGACCGAGGTTATACCCGGTGTTTCAAACTTCAACCTAAATGGGTATTGCACTGTTGTTTGTGCGACATTACCGGTTATATCTTGTGGTGTTACCGAAAGCATATACAAGCCGCTTTGACCTGTGGACACAAAACGAACTAACAGCCTACCCTCGCCATCATCTTCCGAGGAAACAGATATCTCTTGTCCATTTGGTCCTGTCAACACTACACTTGTATTCACAAAATCAACGCGCTCTCCATCTGTAAACTCAAGCGTGAAACCATTTACGGATTCTGAGATCTCAACTATTTCATACGGGATGAGATCTAACGAAGTGTCTAGCGTGTTTGCTTTCACTGATGCTAATCCAGGAACTTCAATCTTCAATCTAAACGGATATTGCACTGAACTCGGTGCGACATTACCAGTTATATCTTGTGGTGTTACCGAAAGCGTATACAAGCCGCTTTGCACAAGGGATACAAAACGAACTAACAATCTACCCTCGCCATCATCTTCCAAAGCAACAGATACCACTTGATTATTTGGTCCCGTCAATACTACACTTGTATTCACAAAATCAACGCGCTCTCCATCCGTAAACTCAAGCGTGAAACCATTTACGGATTCTGAGATCTCAACTATTTCATACGGGATGAGATCTAACGAAGTGTCTAGCGTGTTTGCTTTCACTGATGCTAATCCAGGAACTTCAATCTTCAATCTAAATGGATATTGCATTGACCTTGGGGCGACATTACCAGTTATATCTTGTGGTGTTACCGAAAGCGTATATTCTCCGCTTTGCGTTAGTGGTACAAAACGAATCATCAATTTGCTATCTTCAGTTTCTACTAAGGTGACAGGTATTTCTTGCCCATCCGGACCACTTAGCATTACACCGGTATTTTCAAAGTCAACACGCAAAGCATCTGTAAACTCAAGTGTGAAACTGTTAATAGGATCAGAAATATCGGTCACCTGATATGATGTCAGTTCAAAAGATTCACCGACTGTATTTGCTTGCACTAATGCTAAACTTAGTGCTTCATACTTCAACCTAAACAGATACGGGACAGCACCCTGTGCAACATTACCTGCTTTATCTTGCGGTGTGACCGAAAGTGTATATAGACCACCACGCGTTAAAGTAACAAAGTTGACTGTTATCTCGTCAATACCGTTATTTTCTAAAGTTATTGGTATCGAAGAACCATCCGGTCCCATAAGGCTAATTATTGTATTCGCGAAGTCTATCTGTGACAACTCAACAAAATTGAGTATGAGTTGATTAATAGTATCAGACAAGTCGGTAACCTGGTACGGTGTGAGACTTGATGGGGTTTCGAGGTTCAAATTGACCGAAGACAACCGTGGGGCTTGAGAATCGTAAATGATGTCATGTTCAACCTGATAAATATTACTTGCTTTGTCAACGAGGTCAACCGTTAGTGTATATTCTCCGTCGGAACTCCCATCTGTCGGCAGAGGTGCGGGGAGCGTGAAGAAAAGTTGGTTTGTATCATCATGTGTAATGTACCCATTAACCGCTTCACCGCTTTTATTATGTAAACTGATTGTTTGATCATCAAGTTCAAGCAATGCCGGACCAACATCTTCAACAGTTAATTGGAACTGCACTAAACCTGCACCGATATAAGAAATCGGTTGATGCAATATTATAGGTGTAGCAGCAGTTATTCTGGGAGATTGGGTATCATATATGAATGCACGGAAAGCAACATCACCTATGCGTCCTGCGTTGTCTACAGGTGTGACAGCAACAGTATACTGTCCATCAGCACTACCATCATCGGGAAGTGCTATTGGTCGCCATATCAATTGATTTTGAGCATTGAGCGTTGTGGTTCCAGGTACAGGTAGTCCGGTGGAACTCGTAACAACAATGCGGGATTCTCCATCTCCTACAGCGATGCCAATTCCTGTGGTGTCTGCAATTGAAGCGACAATCTCACCAGCACTACTGTTGACATAAACAATTGCCCCACTCTTACCGCCGATCATAACTGTCGTAACAACAGGAACTGCAATGTCTAAATGGAACCTGTAAATAAACGGTGTCTCAGAGACATTGCCGATAATATCACTCGGTGTAATTGTAAGTGTATATGCCCCGAGTATTGAAAGGTTTTGGAAATTTAGCGTCAATAAGTTGGCACCATCATTACTTCGGTGTACCGCAAGCGCATTTCCATCTGGACCTGTTAGAGATACAACTGTGTTATCAAAGTCAGTATCAGTTCCATCAAATTCAACAGTTATCTGAGAGAAAGATTCGGTTACACCTATAGCAGTATCAAGTGAAAGCTGCTGTTTCGGGTCAATTCCTACCTCAACAGTATTGATTGATGGGAATTGTGTATCTAATATAAGCGGGAAGTTCTGCGTGTACTGATTTCCAGAGAAATCCACAAAGGTTGCGGTGATAGTATATTCTCCATCCGCTGTGCCGTTTCGTGGAATTGCTGCTTCAGTGCTCCATGTTAATTGATTGTTCGCTGCATTCGCCTCTACCTTTGCTTGTGGCACAAGGATTCCTTGTGTGTTCAGGACAGTTATTGTTGAAGCATCAAAATTAATGCCGGAACCGATATAATTGGTAATTTCAACCGTAATATCGCTTATGTTATTGACCGTTCCGTCTTCTGGCGTTGTTAATCGAATTTGCGGTTGTGTCTGGCTAACCAGATAGAATTGCCGTCTGACAGCTGCACCAATATTTCCTGTGCGGTCAGTTGGGGTGACTTCAATTATATAGGTCCCATCATCTGAACCGTCTGAGGCAATCGGCTGCAATAGTGTCAACGTGGCTGTATCTGTACCATTACTGGAAATATCTACAGGTACTTCAACTTGACTTTCACCAATACCGCGTTTTAAACTGAAAGCACTCTGGACAAAATCAATTCCGCTTGTTGCTTCATTAAGTCGGATAACAACTTCAGTCAGATTGGAAACAGTCTGATTTGCTGCAGGGACAGTTGAAGTAAGCGTTGGGACTTGCGTATCGTATATAAACTCAAATTGGTGTATCTCAAAATTGCCGAGTGCATCTGCAGCCTTAATATTAAGGACATACTTTCCGTCTTGACTTCCATCGCTTTTTAGAAGCGGCGTATCCAAAATGTATGTGAGAACACTGTTGGCACTATCTGGAAAAGTTCGACCGGAGATATGAGTTGTGCTGCCATCTTGATTGGAAATGCCGAATACAACACTACTGATGTCATTTGCACCTGAATAAGTAACACCTGTTCCAAATTCACCATCATCAAAGGTAACGACAAACTGGTTAAGGGGAAGATTGTAGTAAACAGTGTCACCTAAGAAGGAGAAAGGTTCACCGTCACGTGCGGGTTTTACTGAAACAAGTTCTGGGGCAAGATTATCATAAAGAAATGAAATAGGAATGGGGGCTGTTCTGTTACCTGCTATATCGGCTCCAACAATTTCAATGGTATACCTACCGTCTTGGAGTCCCTCTCTTGCTAATAAAGGTGAAAACAGTTGCCAACGGATTTTATTGTCAACGAAACTTGCCTGCTGTCCGAGTAACGCATTTCCATTAGCGTCCATAAGCCTAATAGTTGAATCGTCAAGATTGAGTTCAAAATTATCTTCTAACGTGGCTTCAACATAATTCACCAATCCATTAACACCACTACCGGGAATAAATTCTCCGTTATTGGTCCCCACGGTTTTTAAATTCGGTGCAGCATTATCAAAGGTAAACCTTGCACTACTTGAGGCGAGGTTACCTGCTATATCGGAGATAGAGACTGTGGCTTCATAAACTCCATTTTCAGTTAATTCATTTAGAGGATTTCCGAATGTGAAAATTGCTTTGTTGGTTCCGGATGTTGCTAATGTACCGTTGATGACCGCGCCACCAACTCGCTTAATCACTATCTCAGTATCACTCCCAGTGAGATTAAGTTCTGTGTTTGTCCCATCCCCTTTATAGGCATTGAAACTGATAGTATGAACGTTCGCATTTACATACGTATCATCTACAAGTGGTAATGTATCGTTTATGAAAATACCTGTGATACGGGGTTTTTCAGTATCAATTGTAATATCTTCTGTCAAATCGGATTCTGTCTTGTTTCCACCGTTGTCCGTAATCTGTATTTTTAACTTGTACTGTCCATCCTCAAACACTCTCTCGTTTGCATCCCTACCATTCCAATAATATGTATGACTTCCACTTACTGTGTTCAAAGCAATTGATTGTCCAATCGGTTCACCACCAGCTGCTCTTTGAAATATCAGCAGTGCTTCAGCAACATCTTCGTCTAACGTATAGTAAACAGGAAGGGTATTTAAGATGGGGGAAAATTCGGCATCACCTAAATTGATATCAGGTTTTTCAGCTATTGTGTCTATTGTAACCACTGTCTCAAGTTCTGATACCTGGTCCTCTATTAACGGATCATCAACTGAAATAGTTAGTCTAACACGAATCGTATAATCTCCATCTGGTAGTATATTTTGTTGACCTTCGAGTTTTCCATCCCATTCTAACCTTACGGTCTGATTACTAGACAATCTAACACCAGTGTCAGTCTGAGTTCCAGAAAAAATTTCCTTTTCTCCATTATAATCCACATACACCGTATATTCATATACTTGATTATCATCGTCGCCAGAATCGCCAGTTGTAAATACGATCTGTAACTTTTCTGTATCACCGTTAAATACTGAATCACCGTTGGCATCAACGGATAAATTTGACAGTTGTGCCCAAGCATAAGGTTGTACAACTAACAACACAAGAAATA
>VYFM01000665.1 GCA_009842375.1 Candidatus Poribacteria bacterium
AAGAATGGGAAATACATCGCATTCTTAGCCCATTCTGGAGACGTAGCCGCTGGAAAATATCTATTGAATATTTATATCTGGAATAAATATACGCCTGATGGACAAGCGGTGAACATCACACAAAATCGTTTTGGTGAGATCGTTGAGCGAGATTTTGACATTTCAAAAAACGGAGATGTAATCTTCGCCTGCAAACATCCTCCTGACGGTGTAAAGAAAGGCGTATATCTGATACCACATACTGAATTTCTGAAGGCGGAACCTCGTGCCACATTGGTAGCACTGAGTGCTAATCAACCTTCTTGGCTGCCTGATGGGGAAAAGGTCGCTTTCGTTGAACACCACAAAGTATATGTCCAAACAATTGCCACAGGAAAGCGGGTGATTTTTGATATAATTGGGAATTATCCAACAGTATCACCAGATGGTCGTTATATGGTTGTGGGAAGGTCGTTTTTTGGTTCAGTGAATCAGATTGAGATTTATTCACTTACCACGCTTAGGTTGATTGACAAGATTGAACCAACCCATTATGTATTCCCCACCGACTTCAAATGGTCACCAGATGGAGCGCACGTTGTTCTGACAAGGCTTGTTGGTCGTGAACATTATGCGTTTCCTTTCGATAGGAGAACCAGAAAGTTTAGGACTCAAGTAGAATTTCTGGATCAAGGTATATTTGACAACCCTATCGTCACTTATGATTGGACACACGTGGGTGCCTATCCAGTTGAACCTACTGACCGTCTGACTACTTTATGGGGTAAAATAAAGCAATAAATCGTAGGTCGGAGCGAGCAACGCGACATACGACATGTTGATTGTCAGAATCGCGGATGACACAGAGGACGCGGAACAACGCAGATTTCTGAGTCTTCATCTCCTTAACCTCATTTCATAATATTAAAATCTATCCAATGAAAGCAATTACAACACCTCATAAACCCAAGTATTGTATTTATCTTTGTAGCGCAAACTTTCCAGTTTGCGTAGTTTGGGCACATACTGGAAAGTTTGTCCTACAAAGATGTCGTAGGTTGCTTCGCTTGCTCCGACCTAAATGCTATTTTCTTTCTGCTAATATCTGTTCTAATTCTGTCCTTGATATTGTTGAATTAGATTTCTGTAATTCTTTTAGTTTCTCAATCGTCCTATTTAACTTGGTAATATTCTCTTCATACTCAACGGTTTCACCAGTTAATTCAATCATCCTTTCATTAGCGGACAATTCCTGTTCTACTTTAGATACTACTTTGTTGAATGCTTCTTTGGAGTATGGGGAAAGTGTTACAAGAGAATCCAAACGCTGATGACTTAACCTTATCTTTTCATCAGTTATCCTATCAATAGCATCCATATCTAAAGGCTCCGCATCCAATAAGGGTTTTAGTTCAGCATTTAATCTGTCTTGTGCTGGTTGTATCCCTTCGTATATTTTTATGGCTGCGATTACTTCAGGGGTTAGATCTTTTTCCGCTATGTCACTGAATATGGTGTTGGTAGTGGTATTTTCTGTATTGTCCGTTTCTTCGAGTGTGATGCTATTGTCAATAGGTTGCGTTGTTTTGTTGGGTTCTATAGTTGTTGCTTCTGTAATGTCTTCTCTCTTTACCTCTGTGCTGTTTTCCTGCTTTACCTCTGCGTTTTCTTCGCTCTTTTTTGTTGTGATTTTTGGTGCATTCTCGCCGGTTTGTAATTTCTTCGGTTGGTCAACTTCGTTGATGAATATCTTTTCTGGTTCCGCATTCATGATGTTAAGATAGTGGTTTCGCCATAAGCCTATTCCTACAAGAAGCACGACAACGGATATGATAATAATTGTTATTCGAGTTGTTCTTTTCATTTTTTCTTCCTATGGGGTTGTGCTGAATTTTAGGTTAAGACGCATGTGTTTTGTGTATGGTTGCATGATATGACAAAGATTGTTGTTTTTTGTTGAGGTTTTTTGTTTTCTGAATTGCGGTTCAGACAAACAGTCAGAATCACAGAACGCACAGAGGGTGCAGAAAACACAGAAAAGATCTTCTCACATCAGATGTATACGTGTATACATGCATACTCGTATACATCTATCAACAATGCAAAGTAGCACAAACTGGAAAGTTTGTGCTACAAAGAGGGGTTGCCCCGCCCGAATGATTTGCGAAAGTTGTGAATACGGGCGAGGGGACCTCACACATACGAAGAAATGTCTGAATCGCAGATTACACAGAGGACGCAGAGGGACGCAGTTTTGAGTTTGCGTCTCCTAAATCCATTTCAAAAAACAAACTCTAATCCTCCAAAAATGACCTTGAAAGAACAAGAAACCTTCCGCGTTCATCCGTGAAATCCGCGTAATCCGCGATTCAGACAATCCTCCGTGTCATCCGCGTAATCCGTGATTCAGACAAAACAGCAGACGGCACGCGGCGCGTGCCTACTACCTTGTCGGTTAAACAACGTTCAGATTCGCATCGCTGGCAGTGGCGTTGAGGTCAACGATGTAGATCGCTTTCTTCGGTTGATATGAAATCCAATCCCAAATCTCCGAACAGACGATATACTCCACCTGCTTGAGCATGTCTCGTGTCGTCTCAATGATGTCGGTGTTCATCTGTGAAACATACTCAACTGCCTTCCGTTTGTCATAGACAACCATGGCATTGTGCTTCGCGCCGTTCGTGCCGACCTGTATTCTGTTCTTAAGATAGTCGTGCCAACCGATGCGGACACCCTGCGACAACTGGTTCATTACGGCATACTGCCCACCGAACCCACTGGAGACAGCGTTCTGCCGTTCCACAAGCGAAGTCAACATCACATTCGTCTGTGCTATCCGAGCGAGTTGTAGGTTGGTGATGTCCTGATCAACACCGATAACCGATGTCATCATATACCCGCGTTTGAACTTCTTTTGTAGGTTGAGCCACGCTTCAGCAGTTATTTTGCCGTCCGTTGCGGTTGTGTCCAATTCAACAAGTTTCACGATGTTCCCACCGAGATTATCCCCACCAGCACCTTTGAGCATCACTTCAAGCCCTTCGTCTACCTTCGCGACGATGCGCTGCACTGCGATCTGTTCCACGTGTTCCACTGCCTTGTCGATAAACTCAACTTCACGCAGATGTTCGTAGGTGAAAGGTATCGCGAGCATCCGTTTCTTGAGCTGAATTGGACGTTCAGAGGTGTCGAAGCTTGCCATCGGAGGATCGGCAGCTGCGGAACGTCTCTCTTCTCTGAAGGCGTTTTCATCGTATTTCAGGATGGTAGCGCGGTAGTCGGTCTTGCTGGTATCGGACATACGTGAGGTGAGTTCGTCAAGTGTGATGTCCACCTCCACATCTCTGTCCCAATGTGCCATTGCGTCATAGTATGGGGTGAGCGTGGAACCGGGAGGGGTGTCGTGGACACCTTGGAATGTGCCTGCGCGTTCCCATCGTGAGCGACGTTCTTCGCGGCGTGCTGCCGCCTCTATCTGCGGTGCATAAGAGATGCTACGATACGCGTTGAGGCATATCTCTTTGAGAGCGAATTCTCTCGCTGGATCACCGATAACCTCTTCACATCGTGTCGGGAAAATGCCGGCGGCGGGGTTGCATGTTGTGGTCATGTTCAGGTCTTCAAGCACCACTTCCATTGCGGACAATCGCACATCATCTGCGGCAAGTTCACCGTCTTTCTCAGGGTCGTATTGCGAGTCGAGGTATGCGGAAAACGGCATCCCTGCTTCTGCAGCTTCTTCTGCAAGTGCGGTGCGTTGGTTGTGGTATTTGTCTATGAGTTCTCGTGTTGAAAGTAAAGGCATTGTTTTTCTCCTTGTTTTAGTTGTCAGTTGTCATGTCGGGTTTCGCTCACGCTCTACCGCGACCTACGGACTGTGTGCTAAATAGTATATCTCAAGGAGATAAGGTGAGTGGTGGGAATCAAGTGGTGGGAACAATAGATATCCAATAGATATTGTGTGGGTTTGGGAATTTGTCTGACTGTTGTCTGAATCGCGGAAGGCGCAGAAGACGCTGAACACACTGAAGGAAGAGGGATTTCCGCGTTTTTTGCGTCTCACTCACAAATATTGATAAATTGTAAGCATATTTTGCGTATATTACAATGCGTAAAAGTAAAGATAACTATTATTTTCTACATAATTTATTTTTTTTTGAAGAATATATACCTATTCGTATTTAGCCCGATAAACCGTTGCTATATCTACATTTATGACAGGTCCGATTTGATCAACAGACTTAGATTTAGAGCTACTTTTATCAAATAATATGAGTATATCATAAAGATTGGTATAAATATTGCTTATGGTGAAACAATGACTCTAAATTATGAGATTTGGAAAATTGAGTCTAAAGGCGTTAGAAATGCACGAGAAGTGTGTGTTACGCCAGGTACGTTCCCCTGCTTGGGGCGCGCCGACGGTGTAGGAGCACTATCAGCGCGTAGCACTGCCATAGAGTAAGTATGACAGCCATGGTTTTCATTATAGCATAGAAACACATCTAATGCTAATCAAATATGAGAACCAGCAAGCCCAAAGGATAGCGTTGACAGCAACAGATTTTTCCTGCCAGCATCTCCTTTGCAGACTGTCAAAAGTATAAGTTCCATAAAAACGATATGCTTTCAGCATGTCATAAGGAGAAAGAAAAATGTTTAAAACGAAAATAAGTGGCATCGTCCTCACGATGCTCTGTGCTTTGTTTCTGTTCGGGATGGTGCTAACACCTTGTGTTTCCGCTCAGTTAGCAATAGATGACCATATCGCGACGGAAATAGTGGATCATGATGGTAACACCCTTGTTACGGCTTATGTATCCATTGATAGCCTCGATTATAATTCTGGTAGCGGTGTTGTCGATCTCGATGGTACCTTCTATGTTCACAACTATAATCAAAAGAGAAGCATAGCCTATAGCGGCGAGTTACGCCTCGAAATCTTCGACCTAGAAGGTAACACTTATATACCTGATTCCAAAGAGCCTGTCTCTGGCCAATTAGAAAAAAATGATGAGGATGCAAAGTGGTGGGATGTCTACTACAGCACTTCTAAAAACACTAACTTACATGCCGAGTGTTTATCAGCAACTGCTTTTGGTCAAAAACCCATAACAGCAGGCGATGAGTACAGGGCATCTGCTAATATAGCACTCAGGGTAACTGGGTTCCATCAGGAAGAAACTTGGGAGACCTCTTACTCAACTACTTTTGAACACGATCCAGCAACTGCTGTTGAGCAACTTGAAGGTATCGGGCCGACAACGGATGGCGAAACCTTTTCTGACGATTGCACAGCCAACAACGATAGAGAACGGTCGAATTGGCAGTCACTGGTATATACAGACGCCCCGTATGATGCAGTCTATTGGTATGTGAAGGCGCCTGGGGATACGAGTGCCGATGGTAGCTATGTGGGTGTCGATTGGGGGGACGGTGCGACAAGAAAGGCAACTATGACCACCACGTTCCCTGATGATGTCGACGATCCGAATAAGCCAGGGGATCAGACGCGGGTTTACTATGAAATCACTGCCTATATTTATAGATGGGATCTAAGTGTCTACACGAAATCCTACCTTGTCGATGTGTACGACAAGTGATAAGAGAATGAAGTTCTTGTTGCTTTGATTTTATGAGAACAACAATAGGCACGGTATACCAACCGTGCCTATTGATACACCGTAAAAATGGAGGGAACTCATGCAATTGCAACGTCTGATCTTATGTTGCTTATTGTTCTTGTTGCCCACACTCACGCACGCAAAAATCGTTTTTAAGTCTGGCTCAGATATTTATGTGATGGACGATGACGGTAGCAATCTCAACGTGTTTACATCCAGGGTGCCAGGGAGTAGTGTCTCGTGGCCTGTTTGGTCTCCGGATGGGAAGCAAATTGCTTTTCGCCGTAGGCGACCGATTGTACCAAAGCAGTCTCCTACGTATGCCATATACATCATCAATAGCGATGGCACAAGTGAATTTCGAGTTACCGAGGGAGATGATGACGAATATAAACCGTCATGGTCGCCGGATGGGAAATACCTCGTATTTACAAGCGACCGGCTTGCTATACCGGGAAAGGGTCAAAAAGATGTCTGGACGGTGAATATCGCAACAAAAGCATTACGGCGACTGACGCGCACAGTTTCATTGACAACAGCAGTGGCTTGGTCCCCTGATGGTAAATATATAGCGTATCGGGACGACATTAGCGGGCATACCACAATCCATTTGATGCGTGCCGATGGTAGCAGACAACATGAACTTGTCAAGGGTGAAGGGGGACATCGGCGTAATTTTCCGCGCTGGTCTGTTGATAGCCAATCTGTTCTGTATACGGAATGGAATGGTCATTCAGAAAAAGTTGTCATTCATAATATAAAACATAACAGACGGCAAGTTGTAGATACACCCAACAACTGGCTAATCCATAGTGTGTGTTTTATGGGCAGCAAATATCTGTTGATGTCAGCCAAGCGTTGGAATAGAGAGAATCCGGGTGCTGAAAAGTATGACCTCTACCGGTATCATCTTGTTACAGGTGAAAGCGTCAACCTGACAAATACGCCTGCTGTAGATGATTATATGGCGGACTGGATCAGCGATGATGTGCTACCCGTATCCCCACAAGGCAAAAAAAAAGTAACGTGGGGCGAACTGAAGCAATAAGCCCATAATCCGTTCACATCGTAAGCAACTTTTACAGGCAGGTATCCTTATGGTATCTGCCACTATCTCCACGCTCGTGACGCATCTATAAAGGAGATACTTTCTCATGAATAAAAAACTTTACTGGGGGCTTTTGGCTCTCATAATCCTACTCGGCACCGCTCAGGAACAACACGTGCCTCAACAAGCTGACGCGGGCAATAGACCGCCACGAGATACCAAAGCAGGACACAAATGGGAATGGCACGAAATGCCCATGACCCCAAACGATGTGCCGAGCCAAATGCCCGCGTCAGATGAAATCGTATTTGAACCCTTTGAATTAAAGTCGGATTTACCGGATAAACTCCCTGTTGAATTCCCTACAGATGCAGAACTACAAAAAATGAATGCCATAGATATTATACATCTGATCCGTCTATACAAAGCGGAAGTCAGGACTTTACGCAAAACAGATTATGAGGCAGGAACAAGACTGCGTGAAGCAACAATCCCAAAACTGGGGGCAAGACTGTTGGAAATAGACGAAGAAGACAATGCACGCAGGGAGGAACGGAATCGAAAAAGTAGGGCTTCAGCTGGATTCTATCCAGCAACGGACGGGGCTCCTTCTATGACCCTTACGGTGATACCAGCGGAGGACGTAAAACCCGAGGATTTAGGACTCGAGGATTGGAGTGAGAACTCAGACAGTGAAAAAAATGAAGGAGATTCTCGCTGAACACACGGAAAGAACCTATTACTTCCGCACATCCGTGTCATCCGTGATTCAGACAAAAATTCAGACACCGCAGCACCCATGCACCCCGTCCCCGCCGCTTCTTTGTAGCACAAACTTTCCAGTTTGTGCAAACACACATACCGAGTCTTCAGCGAAATCCGTGATTCAGACAAAAAAAATACACGTATACATGTATACACCTATACACCTACCAAAAACTATTATCTCTTATCCTGAAAATCTACAAATCCTGAAAATCATGGTTCAGACAATATGGTGGACGGCACGCAGCGCATGAATGCTACCCTGTCGGAGGTCGCTTCGATCGCTCCGACCTACGAAGAGGTCTATTTGCACAAACTGGAAAGTTTGTGCTACAAAGAGCAGGCGGGGAGACACCGCACATACGAGGGTGTCTGAATCGCAGACGACACGGAGGCACACGGAGAAACGCGGAAAGGTTGCCTGCACATCCTACGCCCGCTTCAAAAGATAACATCTATCCATTGAAAGCAAGGACAACACATCAGAAACCACTCCGTGTTCTTCCGTGAAATCTGTGAAATCCGCGATTCTGACAAATAACATGTCGGAGGTCGCTTCGATCGCTCCGACCTACAAGACGGTATGAATGCACCTTATAGTGCAACTACACTTCCATCCTTGCACGTAATTGTGCACAATCTCCCTGACCAATCAATATATAACACGATTCGGCTGTCTCAGATTGGCACAAAAATTGCTGATATTATACACATATAGAACCAAAGGAGACTGCTGATGCGAATATTATATATATCCTTGTGCATATCGTTGATTTTGCTCATTATGCCTACAACCGAGGCAAAAATCGTCTTTAGTGCAAAACAGAATGGCATCTCAAATATCTATGTCATGGATGACAACGGCAGGAATATAAAACAACTCACGGATAATACATATTGGGAAGGGATAGCGCGGTGGACACCCAACGGGAGAAGTATCGCCTTTGTGCGCGGCGCAATTCCTGACCAAAACATTATCCGAAACATCTACATGATGACTTCTGACGGAGCCTACGTTAAGCATCTCACCGACAGAGACGCTTTTATAAGGGACTTGAGGGTTTCACCCAATGGGAAAACACTGATGTATTCCACAGGGGGTGACGGTCCCAATTTAGTGGATATTGATACTAAAGAATCAAAGAAATTATTAGTTGGTCATGTAGTCAACTGCGATTGGTCACCGGATGGTAAGCAGATTGTGTATGTCAATGACGATCACGGTTTTATTGTGCAACATCTTTGGATGATAGATGCTAACGGAGATAACAACCGTGCATGGGTAAAACCCGATCCAGAAAGAGGGATTATTGATCATTATTATCCACGTTGGTCGCCAGACGGCAAGCAAATGCTGTATATAGAAATGGACATGATCCCAATATTGAAAAAAGATGAACAACAGCGCGTTGTAGCTTCAGGCAAGCGAGCAGCGGGAACTTATCGCATTGTCATCCATAACATCAATGACGACACCATACAAACATTGAAAATACCTGAGACTTGGTCTATGTCCTCACTTGCTTGGATGGATGATCAGCGGTCTGTCCTTTTCTGTGCGCGTGATAATGATACACCGAACGGTCAACCTATTGTATCAAAAATCTATAAGTATGATATTGCTACAGATGAGTTGACGTTTCTGACAGAAGGTTCAAGTGCAGACTGGAATGCTGGTGAACTGTCTGTCTCTCCAGCGGGTAAGCAATCCGTGCGTTGGGGGGAATTAAAAAAATCCCACTTAGGAATGTAATCCGTAGTTTTGTGATTCTGAATGTTCTTTGTCTGAAACACAGAAAAATAATAAAAAAATGAAGGTCTTATTGTTTTGAGAACAACAATAGGCACGGTATACCAACCGTGACTATTGATACACCATAAAAAATGGAGGGAACTCATGCGATTGCAACGTCTGACCTTATGTTGCTTATTGTTCTTGTTACCCACACTCACGCACGCAAAAATCGTTTTCAAGTCTAGCTCAGCGGCTGGCTCAGATATTTATGTGATGGACGATGACGGGCGTAACGCCAAAATATTAGTCAAAAGAGTAGACGGGAGGTCTCTTATGTGGCCTGCTTGGTCTCCGAACGGGGAGCAGATCGCTTTTTTGCAAGAACCACCAGGGGCACCGAAGTGGCCACAAAAGTTCGCTATATATATTATTGAGAGCGATGGCACAGGTGAATTTCAGGTTACCGATGGAGATCATAACGATGCGACTACTATGTCGTGGTCGCCGGATGGGAAATACCTTGCATTCACAAGCGACCGGCTTGCCAGGATGACAGATGCCTGGACGGTGAATATCGCAACAAAAGCGTTACGTCGACTGACGCGCACAGTTTCATTGACAACAGAAGTAACCTGGTCCCCTGATGGTAAATATATGGCGTATCGAGACAACATTAGCGGGCATACCACAATCCATTTGATGCGTGCCGATGGTAGCGGACAACATGAACTTGTCAAAGGGAAAGCGGGACATTGGCGTGATAGCCCAAGTTGGTCTGTTGATAGTCAATCTGTTGTGTATTACGAACGGAATGGTCATTCAGAAAAAGTCGTCATTCATAATATAAAACATAACAGACGGCAAGTTGTAGATACACCCGCCAATTGGTCTATCCATGGTGCGTGTTTTATGGGCAGCAACCACCTCTTGATTTCAGCAAAGGGGCTCAATGGCAATCCCGATAAGTATGACATCTACCGCTATCACCTCGTGACAGGTAAAAGCGTCAACCTGACCAATACACCTACTGTAGATGATTATATGGCGGACTGGATCAGCGATGATGTGCTATCGGTATCCCCACAGGGCAAAAAAAAGTAACGTGGGGCGAACTGAAGCAGTAAAGTTTATGGCAAGAGGTTACCTCCCGCTCAGACAATCTCGTAGGGGCGAGGTCAACTCGCCCGCTCTTTGTTGCACAAACTTTCCAGTTTGTGCAAACACACCTCCCGCGTCCTCCGCGCTTCAGCCAAAATCTCACCCTCCTCTGTAGGAGCGACCTCCCGGTCGCGATGTCTTATCCTGAAAATCCCATAATCCTGCAAATCCTGGTTCAGACAAAAATCCGCGCCCCCTGCGCTCCAACCTCCGTCGTAGGTCGGACTGAGCAACGCGATGTCCGACATGTCCTGTTCTATATGTCCTATCAGGTCGGACTTCGTAAACTCACTCCCACCTACAAGAGAGCATATTGTTTTGTGAAAAATATATCAAAAAAAACCGAAAACTGAATAACCCTGTCCAGCCGTTGACAAGTATTGTAAAACTTGGTAAAATGCGGATATTGGTTTGAGTAATCTTCTAATCGCACCATTTTGGAACGGAGCATTCATGCGAATACAAATCCTTGCCGATGTAGACAACGGCATCACCATACCCATCAACTACAATCACCTACTTGTCGGCGCAATCTACCGTTTCCTCTCAGAATCCAACCCAGAATACGCTACCTTCCTTCACAATGAAGGCTACCACGCAGATAAAAAACGATTCAAACTCTTTACCTTCTCACAACTGATGGCAGAACGTAGACGTATCCTCGGCACTGAGATACAATTTGGGTCAACCTTGACATGGTTTGTCTCCTCACCAATCGAACAATTCCTATCACATTTTGCTGACACACTCCTCACTGAAGGCAGACTCTGCATCGGGCAACACCGCCTAAGAATAAGAGATGTGAAAGTCCCACGTGTGCCACGTTTCCGCACTGAGATGACGTTCCGATGCCTCTCTCCGATTGTGATGTCCGCAATACGAGAGAACAACGGGCAACGCCGCACACACTACTGCCTGCCCGACGATCCCGACCTCTCCGAACTCATCCGTCAAAACCTACTCCGTAAACATCAAGCCATCCACGGACGCACCCCTCAAAACGACACCTTATTCTTCCATTTCGACGACCGATATATCCATAGGAAACAGGGACGCGTCACTCGACTTGTTGACTTCAAAGGTATCAAGGTGCGAGGGACATTGTGTCCGTTCCGTGTGTCCGGTAGTGTGACGTTGATTCAGGTTGGGTATGAATGCGGGTTTGGCGATAAGAATAGTGCGGGGTTTGGAATGGTGGAGGTGTAATTGAAACCCGACATGATTGTCTGAATCACGGATGGACGCTAAATCAAAAATGTCAAGTTTTAGAGTATTTAGAGTCATTCGCAATTTTGATGATTTTATGCTAATGCTATAAACCTATACCAACACTGGATTTATGGCTTATTTATGACTAACTTAGTCAGGAATGACTCTAAAACTTTTGCAATTTCTATGAGCCAGATAGTTTGTGGGATAAAACGATTTGGTGTATGAATTGCGCAGGGTTATTCAGTTTTAGGTTTTTCTTCTATTATTTTCACAATTCAATAATATATCTTGTCCGTTGGGTAGAGTTTGCGAAACACGACAAAAACAACACGTGTCGGGGTGCGCAAACTCTACACGACCTACAAAGTAACTCTTAGTAATACCATTTCTAAATGATGAAGGATCATTGTCTTGTAGGTCGGA
>VYFM01000699.1 GCA_009842375.1 Candidatus Poribacteria bacterium
CATTTAATATTTGCTCCATTGCCATAATTCTCTTAACGTTGGACGTTTACCGTACATTAGAATGCCAACCCGATAGATTTTTCCACTTAATAACATAACAAGCAAGACAGTCGCACCCATCAACAATATATTAAGGGCAATTTCCCAAAAAGGTGGCATCAGTACGTTGATGCGCATGAACATAAGTATCGGAGAGAAAAACGGGATGTGTGAGAGCAGTATAGTTATTGTCGAATCGGGAATCCTAAATAAATGAAACATCATGATAAACGGTATGATGATGAGCAGTATGAGCGGTCCCATTACTTGTTGTGCTTCCTCTTCACTGTTGCAAATTGCACCGACAACTGCAAACATTGTTGAATACATAAAGAAGCCAGCGATGAAATAGATGAAAAAGTATGCAAGCACTCCGACGGTACTTTCTTTGACGGTTGCGATTACCCCGGTAAACTGTTGCGGAAGCCCCTCAATGCCAAAGATTCCGAGCAGTGGATCTATGTTTATCACAAGTAGAACACCAAACAGCACCCAGATAGCGAACATTGTTAGACAAACAGAACAGACCCCGAAAAGTTTACCAAGTAGTAATTGATGCGGTTTTATTGACGAAATGATTACTTCGACAATCCGAGTTGTTTTTTCTTCCAACACACTTCGCATAATGGAACTTGCATAGATCATCACAAAAAGGTATAAGACAAATACGAGAACATATCCAAGTCCGATCCGCGCACCCGTTTCTATGGCACTTTCAACATCTGTGCCACCAGATTTTCCTTTACTACTTTTAATAGCATAAGCGTTGAATCTGACAGAGCGCATGAGTCGGTTGACTTCTCGCTGAGAATAACCGCTCTCAGCAAATCGTTTGTCACGAACAATATTTGAAAGGATACGGCGTAACGCGCTTTGCAGCTCAAAATTGGTGGTAGTTCTTGCATAGAATTTTGCCTCACCGTTTTCAAATAGATCCTTTGGGATTATAAGGTATGCGTAAATATCTTTTGTATTAACCCGCTTCCTGAGAGATATTATTTCATCTTCCGTTGTTGCAGACTCTTCATGCAGCTGATATATGAGTTCCCCTTTATGTTGAAATGTCCTATGCTCTGCGATAGCTGCTTTCATTGGTGCAAAGATTTGTTCTGTTTCATCAATAACAACAAGATTTCTCATCTCTTTGGTTTTGGACTGCATGGTTGTAAGAAAAACTGACAGGAACACCATCACACACATTGACAACGGCATAAGGAATAAAGATGCTATAAATCCCTTAGATTTGACACGTGTCATGTATTCACGTTTGATGACAGTAAGTATTTTATTCGGCATCTGGCACCGTCCCTCCGTGTGCTTCAACACTACGGACGAAAATATCGTGCAGCGTCGGTTCCATTAATTCAAACCGTGTCACGTCAACCTTTTTATCAACAAGTTCTCGTAGAAATGGACGATAATCCTCTGGAGTCTTCAGTTTAATCTCAGCGTACTGTCCAAAATCATTGCAATCTTGTACCCATTGAGAATCTCTAATTGGTTCAATGCTACCAATGTATTCGATTTCCACAGAACTTTTCCCGAAACTCTGCTTAATTGTACGGAGTTCACCCTCAAGCAAAATACTCCCCTGATGGATAAGACAGATGCGATCACACAATTTTTCGACCTGTTCCATTACGTGGGTTGAGAAGATAATCGTAGCACCGTTTTCTCGGAGATCAAGCATCATATCTTTGAGAAGCGTCATGTTAATCGGGTCAAGTCCAGAAAAGGGTTCATCTAAGATGATCAATTCTGGTGAATGCAGCACTGTTGTGATAAACTGAATCTTCTGTGCCATCCCTTTTGAGAGTTGATCAACCCGCTTGTCTACCCATTCGTTTAGTTGCATTTGTACAATCCATTTTTCTATCTCAATTATAGCCTCGCTTTTACGCATACCTTTTAATTCTGCGATAAAAAGGATTACGTCCTGAACCTTCATTTTCCTATACAGTCCACGTTCTTCCGGTAGATAACCAATGCGATCCAAGAAATGCTTGATCTGTCTGTTTTCACTGAACGTAATTTTACCGGAATCCGGAGCGATAATGTCCATTATCATGCGGAGCGTAGTCGTTTTACCTGCACCGTTAGGACCGAGCAATCCGTATATACAACCTTTTTCTATGCTAAATGAGATATCGTCAACAGCGGTGAAATTGCCAAATTGTTTGCGAACATTTTCTAACTGAATAAGATTCATTGATTTATCCAAATTTGCCTGGAGATCGGTTGGAAATATTTACTATCACCGAATGGAAAAACTCTCTAATCAACAATTGATTGATATGTCAGCACACGGAATTGGGGGTGGAACGGAGAATCACCGATTAACTGTGTCATCATAATAGCGATCAAATCTTCCACTGGGTCAATCCAAAATGTGGTACTTGCCAAACCTCCCCAACTGTAAGTACCTAAAGAGCCAAGAGTATGTGTTTCGGCGACATCGGTGACAACAGCAAAGCCTAAACCGAAACCGGACCCAGTTCGCCACAACGGCTGCCAATCAGGATTGATATGATTCATCGTCATAAGTTCAACCGTTTTTCTACCCAATAATCTGTTACCGTTCAGTTCACCTTTGTTAAGCATCATCTGGCAAAACCGCAGATAATCCGCTGCAGTGGACTGCAGCCCCGCACCACCTGCATGGAAAAAACTAAGAGGTCCACTCGCAACAGGTGGATTTTCCAACACTTGGATACCACCATCCTCAGTGGGTTCATATAATGTCGCGTATCGGTCAGCCTTCTCTTCTGGAACGGAGAAATCTGTATCTATCATTCCCAAGGGTTCAAAAATGCGTGTGTGCAAGAACTCTGCAAACGGCATACCTGAAACCACTTCTACAAGATAACCGAGAACATCCGTAGACATACCGTAATTCCATGCATCACCGGGTTGGTGTAAGAGTGGGATTTTACCGAGTTCATTTACCATGTGCGAGAGATCATCAGAGAAAAAATTTGCCTCTCTATATCTATCGTTAATCGGGTGCACCCAGTCACCGCCATAAATGATTCCAGATGTATGTGTCAGTAGATGCTTGACGGTAACCTCACGTTCTGCATCAATAATTGCATCCCCATGATTCGCGTATACTTTCATGTCTTTGAAGGCAGGCATGAATTTGGATACGGGTGTATTGAGTTGAAAATGCCCTTCTTCATAGAGCATCATGATGGCAACGCTTGTAATCGGTTTTGTCATTGAGTAGATGCGGAAGATAGTATCAAATTCAATCGGTTTTGCAGTCGCAACATCCTGCAAACCGATTTTTTCAAAATGAACGAGTTTACCCTCACGTGCAATCATTGTCAGTGCACAAGGGATTTTACCATCGTCTACCCACCGTTGCATGGCAGGGGCAATTCGTTCTAACCGCGCCGCTGACATACCAACTTCTTCGGGAACAGCGCGCGGGATTCCATAGTCCATATATTTATTACTCCTTATGTATAATGGGAAAATTAATTTTCTGCTTGTTCTGCGTTAGTCAAAGCCTGATAGGTTAGTCTCTCAAAATCTCCTCCAAAACCGTAACGATTGTTCATCAGCTGCGTCATTAGAACTGCGACAAGTTCGTTTTCCGGATCTATCCAAAAAATAGTTGCAGCGGCACCACCCCAACTGAATGATCCTTTTGACCTTCTTGCTTCGTCATTATTCTCACCCCTGGCAATGCCGAATCCAAGTCCAAACGCACCTCTACGACGCTGAAAATGTGGGTAACGCATCAGTTTAACATTTTCTTCTGATAGAATTCTAATGCCATCCAGTTCACCACCATTGAGTAACATTTGGCAGAAACGGAGGTAATCCGCTGTAGTAGAGACAAGTCCACCGCCACCAGATGGGAAGAAAGAAACATCATCATTTGCCAAAGGTGCGTTACGAGCAAGTCGAAGTCCTCCCTCTTCAGTAGGTCTATACAGTGCCGCAAACTTTTCTACTTTTTCTTTTGGCACTGAAAAAGCCGTATCTACCATACCGAGTGGAAGAAAGAGCCTATTCTGAAGGAAATCTTCAAACGGCATACCTGACACCACTTCTACAAGGTAACCAAGCACATCAGTGGATACACCATAAGTCCACCTTTGTCCCGGTTCGTGAAGGAGGGGAATCTTTGCCAGTTTTTGAACCATTTCTTCTAAAGTTGAACCCCGTCGGAATATCCTTAATTCACTGTAAAGCTTATCAATAGGTTTGTCACCCCAACCGTAAACCAATCCGGAAGTATGAGTGAGTAGATGCTTGATTGTCATCTTAGTTTTAGCATCATGGGTCTCAGTCTGTTCTTCGTTAAAGACCTTCATATCCTTAAATTCAGGTATATATTTTTCAACTGGGTCATCAAGTTGAAAGTGTCCGTCCTGATAGAGAATCATCACAGCGACACTGGTAATCGGTTTGGACATGGAATAAATACGGAAAATCGTGTCCGCTTCAACCGGTTTTTCATTTTCTACATCTCGCATCCCAACGGTTTCAAAATGTACAATTTTCCCTTTCCTTGCAACGGCAGTAAGGAAGCCAGGTGTCTGTCCCTTATCAACATAACCTTGCAAAGCCGGTGCAATTTCGTCAAGTTTTTCTGCGGAAAAACCTACATCTGCTGGTACTGCTGTCGGTAGACCATGTTCCGGTACGCTTGTCACACCACCACAAGCGAGTAAGCAGATACAGAATAGCGATAATAACGTATACCTTAATATCCTCAAACGAATCTCCTTATTAATTTATGGAACTTGTTTAATATAACCCCAACGTGTCGTTAATTTTGACTTTGGGTCCACACTAAGAATTTGAGCTAACCCAACATCCATAGCTTCTTTAATTTCATCCTCTGTTCGCGCTACATCGGAGATACGTATCTCTTCAATGATACCGAGTAACCCGTTTGCATTGTCCTTATTCGGCACCCCAATATAAATCGGATCGTTACTCTGAAAGGTAACATCAGTTGCTTTCTCGGTTTCTAACTTACCATCAACGTAAAGTCGTCCCATTTTCCCGTCATAGGTAAATGCAAGGTGATGCCAATTGTTGTCAGTGATTTTCGTAATAGCATTCATATTAAAAGCACACCCACCATTTGCCCCAATTTGCGCATGTAAGACATTGTCAACATTATGAACCCAAATACCGTAGTTTCGATTTGTACATCCTGCTTGTTGTTTGACGACAATACCTTGCCATTTGGCTGTTGCTGCTTCTACCTTAACCCATGCTTCAATACTGAGTGTTTCTAACTCCAGTTTATCGGATGAATCAACAACGATGTACCCGGTTCCATCACCTGGGAATTCCAAACCTCCCCCAATTTTTGCTTTGACCCAATCGAGTTGACCGACGAATTTCCCATCGTGTCCATTACCGGATGCATCTTTGATAGTTTTGCCGTTTCCTTCCTCAAATAGCCATACCGCAACGGTGTTTCTGTCAACAGCTGCGTGTGCTAACATAACACTAAGTAGTAATAAAATTGTAATCACACAATATTGCGTAATTTTGTTTAACTTCAGATGGATGCGTTGCATGTTTCGTTCTCCTTATATTCTGATTGATAACAAATCCAAAAACAGCATTCCTGAACGATAGAACTAAGTTTGTCTATCCTATCAAAAAAAGTGTTTTTAGTCAATGAAGTGATTTGTGAGTGGGAGTGTAAAGTTTTTGGCATGTGTGTTGTCTGAATCGCGGAGGACGCGGATTGCGCGGATGAACGCGGAAAAGACTTCTTACTTCAGTGGTCTCTGTGTGTTCTGTGCTTTCAGTAATGCTGATAGAAGAGCGGGCGAGGGGACCTCGCCCCTACGATATGTCTGAGCAGGAGAGAACCTGTTGCCAAAAACTTTACATACCCATTTGTGAGTGGGAGTGGTGGGATGTAAGTTCTTGTCAAAAGGCATAAGTTGGCTTGAGGAATGAAACCCAACTCTTAACTGTTTGAATCCTGGATTAGATCAGAATTCACAGAGTGAAGTAGGGATAATATCAGGTGAGCAACTCAGTAGGTTATTCTGTTTATTGTTATGTCCGTGGAGTAATAAAATATTAGCGTTTGCATATATAGTACACATACCTTAAAGAAAAAATGTTGACATCTAATCACAGATTCTATACAATTCCACATGGAAATTAAGATATTTAAATAGGTGTGGATGGAACACATCCTAAACGTAAGTAGAAGTGCCGAAGGAGGTATACATGGCAGAAGGAATTAAAATGGGTTTAGTCGGATGTGGGGGCATGTCCGGTGCCCATATGAACGGTTATCGTGAAATGTGGTCGAAAGGATTGAGAGATTATGATATTGTCGCTGCGTGTGATTTAGATAAAGGAAGAGCCGAGGCACGTGCTAATCAAGCACATGAATTCCAAGGTGGTACTAAGCCTACTGTCTATACAGACCTTGACGAAATGCTTACGAAACATCCCGATTTAGAGGCAGTTGATATCTGCGCCCTACATAGTGCACATCACGTTCTTGCCGTGCCAGCATTGGAATCAGGAAAGCACGTTATCATAGAAAAACCTTTTGGAATTACGATGCGGGCATGCAAACTGATGATGGAAGCTGCAGATCGTAACGATAGAATCATCTCCGTAGCAGAAAACTACCGCTTGGCACGTATACAGCGTACACGTAGTTGGGCAATTGCTCAAGGACGTATCGGTGAACCACGTATGTTCTTCTGGATTGAGGTAGGCGAAGCATTAGGAAAATGGGGTTGGCGCAACTTCAAAATGGATGCTGGTGGTGGTTGGGCATTGGATGGTGGAGTACATTTCACCGACCTCATGCGGTACATACTCGGCTTGGAAGCTGAAGAAGTATATGCCATTAACAAGGCTTACGAACCTTTCCGCTATGACAATGTAGGTGAACGTGAAGGTGGTTATTCGGTTGATGTGGAAGATGCTATGATAGCAACAATCAAGTTTGAACAAGGCGTTACGGCTCAATGGACATGGGTCGGGTCTGCACCTGGACACGGCTTCGGTCAACACACTGTCTACGGAAGTGAAGGCGCACTTGATTGGGGAAGAGGATTAGTACCACGTGGCGGTGAGGCAATTGCAAATGGTGATTTGGAAAAGGAATTCATGGATAGTCTCAGCGACGACGAGAAGGAATACTACTTCCCCGCAGGAATGGGTGATACAGTTGCTATTGAGTTGAAATACTTTGCAGATGCCATCCGCAATGGAGGGAAACCCGAAGTGGACGCTGTTGAAGGAATGAAATCCGAAGCAATCTGTATGGCTGTCTATGAATCCGGATATTGGGGTCGTCCAGTAACAATTGCTGAAATAGAGAATTGTGAATTGGAAGGCTATCAGAAGGAAATCAATGACCACATAGGTATATAGTAGTAAGTTCAAAAGGTGTCATTTAATGACAAGGTATATTTTCACATTCCTCAGATACTGGTAGATGCGGTTTCTAAAAACGCATCTACCGTTTGAAGTATCATTCATTTCACACGGGTAGTTATAGCAAAAAACCAATGATTTCAATCATTTTTAGTGAATTCTGAAGATAACGTTATTACACACATAGGTCGGAGTGAGCATAGCGAAGTCCGACATGGGAAATTCACTGAAATCTTATGTGTCGGAGTTCGTTATGCTCACTCCGACCTACAAACTAAAACTGTCAAAGTAATTCTAAAAATCCACTATAAATATAAAATCCACGAGATAATTAAACAAAGGAAAATATGCCAAAACCAACAGATATCCGTATCCTTGATGTTCAATTTGATTTCGAAGAACATCAATATCGGACACCGCTCAAGTTCGGTGGTGTACCGACAGATCATTGCGTTCTCTTTAACGTCTGGATGCGAGTCCAAACACATGATGGGAAAGAAGCAGAGGGAATGGGCTCTACACCACTTGGCAATGTATGGGCATTTCCACCCCGCTATGTTCCGTTTGATCAAAGCCTTGATGCAATGAAAAACCTCGCAGAATTAGCAGTTGATGCAGCAAGCGACTGTACCCTTTGTGCACATCCGCTTGAACTTTCTGATGTCCTTGAACCGGTTTTTTTACAAATTGCAGATGAGATATCCCTGGAGATGCAACTCACATCACCGATACCAAAACTATGCACCGTTGTTACGACAAGTCCAATTGACGCTGCCATTCATGATGGGTTTGGAAAAGCAAACGGTATCAATAGTTACAATGGATTAGACGAAGACTATATCCAGTCGGACCTATCACATTTCCTTGATACTGGCTTCACAGGAAAATATCTTGATCAGTATACGACACGACATCCTCAACCCGACATGCCAATCTACCACCTTGTTGGAGCATTAGATCCTTTGACAGATGAAGATATTTCAGAACGTCTTAACGATGGATTACCTGAAACACTACCAGAATGGATCATCGCTGATGGATTAACACACTTGAAAATAAAACTAAATGGAGACGATTTGGAGTGGGACGTTACACGTGTCCTTGCCATTGACCAGATTACAGCGGAAACACAGGCAAAACGAGGTATTCATACTTGGCACTACTCCGCTGATTTTAACGAAACATGCCAAGATGTGGAATACCTATTGGAATTCTTGAATAGAATACAAGAGGGTGATGGACACGCATTTGAACGGATCGCTTACATTGAGCAACCTACAGACCGAGATCTTAAGGCACATCCTGAAAACAAAATGCACAAGGCTGCTGAGATAAAACCTGTAGTAATTGATGAATCACTCACCGACTTTGAAACTTTGCTATTAGCGCGTGAACAGGGGTATTCTGGGGTTGCGCTAAAGGCATGTAAGGGACAATCACAAGCACTACTGATGGGTGCAGCTGCACAAGAATACAATATGTTTCTGGCTGTTCAGGATCTGACGTGTCCTGGCTTATCGTTCTTACATTCTGCCGGACTGGCTGCGCGTATTCGTAGTGTAACAGCAATTGAGGGAAACGCTCGTCAATTTTGTCCAAGCGCAAACGACGGTTGGAGAGAAGAATATCCAGAGATATTCAATATCACGGATGGCACTATAGGAACACAAATACTCACCGGTACAGGACTTGGGTATTGATATAATTATTAATTATTATTTATCACCCAAATCCAATGAATCCTTCTTGATTTCTCCCCACTGTGTTCGCTTCTTTCCTTCTGGAGAAACCGATAACGCATCACCCCTTACCCAATCAACCTCATAACCACCCACTTCGGGATTTGTCAATTCGGTCAGTTTTTCTGTAGCGATATGGTACTTATAGATATGATAGTCAAGTAACCCCACAAAATTAAGTTTGTTTAGTTCAATTTCTCGCATAGATATAACCACGGATTCACCGTCATCCATCCAGTCAATACCCATAGGTTTCCAATTCTTTGGAACATCCAACTCAAGAATATTCTCCCCGTTCTGATCGCATATCATATATCGATGAGCCTTATGGATCTCAACCACAATCTTACCTACTTGCTGTACTTCATATTCAGATTGTGCATACAAAATCTGTTTACCATCAGGTGACCATCTGGGTATTGTCCGTAAAATCCTCTGACCATCCTCTGGATCCGGCAAGAGTTGACGGACATTGTTACCATCCGCGTCCATTATCCAAAGATTCCCACCAGTATCACCACCGAACGGATGAGTAGAATAAACAATCTGTTTACCATCAGGTGACCAATTTGGGGAACTTGCCCTGACATGAGCAATCTCTTTAATCTCCCCACTATCTAAATCTAAAGTATTTATGCTACGTTGCTTATCTTTATGAGATCTTGAATAAAGAATCTGTTTACCATCAGGTGAGAATGATGGATAATTCGCCGATCCGTTATCTGTTTTTGTAAGCTGCCTAATATTTGTGCCATCAGCATTCATAATGGAAATGTAACTACCTTGTGGACCAACTTTGATATCAAAGTTATAATTTCCAAATACAATCTGTTTACCATCCGGGGACCAGCGTGGATTTCCTGGTACTGATTTACCAATCAGTAGTTTCACCTTGCTGCCATCATCGTCCATGACATACATTCCTGTAAAACCTTCGTCAATTGATTTAAATACGATTTTGGCAGGACTAACAGTTGATAGCAGCAGTATAAAACAAAGGCTTGTTATGAGTGTCCGCATTTAGTCTCTTATCCTATATGTAACTTATGAGAGCGAATCGGATTTACTATGTTCTGCAATATCCATATCTTTAACAGTGATATTCGTAACAGTATTCCTTTGTTCTGGATGCCGAACTGGGAAATCCTTGATGACTTTATTGATTATATCTTTTATTATTGTCTTGATGGAATCAAATGGAATACACTCTAAAACTATAATTGCCTGATGTTTTGATGGTGCTATATTGTATGTCAGTCCGTACTGTATACCGAGTTGCATCAACTCTGGTTCAACACTAAGAGAAATCTGTCTCTGTTCTTGTTCCGTGATGAAATAACTATCTACGATGTAGTATGTGTGAATCCACGTTTCTCGTTCTTCAATTATCTTCATAATTTCATTTTAGCATGTATTATATTATGAGTCAAAGTCATCAAATGAATGGGGTATGTAAAGTATTTAGCATGTGTGTTGTCTGAATCGCGGATTGCGCGGATTGCGCGGATGAACGCGGATTCCTGAGTCTTCACCTTCCAATCCTATTTGAAAGGAATAACATCAATCCGTTGAAAGCGAGAACAAAACGTCGAAAACATATTTGCGTTATTTGTGAAACCTGCGTTTCAGTCAGAAAAAGTGGTAAACTTCTCATAAGAAGCACTTAAGCACAAACTTTTGCCAAAAACTTTATACACCCGAAGGATATAATCTCTAAAGAAGACTATTTTTTCATTTCTGGACGCGGACGGACTACCCTAAATCCTATATTGTGTGTGGCATCCAGCGGATAGAACGTAGACCGTAAGGTTGAGCGTAGGAATGTACTGCCTACATCCCATGCACCACCGCGAATAACACGGGTCCGCAATATATCTCTGAAACGAAGGTTTAATGGATCTTGCTTAACACCCTTGTCATTCTGTTGATAAAAAGTTGGATTGTATTCATCAAGACACCATTCCCACACGTTTCCAGCAAGATCGGCAATACCTTTGGGAGATTCCCCTTTTTGAAATTGACCAACAGGTGTAGGCTTGTTATAGCGACGAGCGAAATTCGCATGCTGTCGTACTTTGGGAGAATCGCTACCCCATGGATATTTTCGACCTTCTGTGCCACGGGCAGCGCGTTCCCACTGTGCCTCTGTTGGCAAACTCCCACCGATCCACTCAGCAAAGGCTTGCGCATCAAACCAAGTCACACCGACGACAGGTTGTGTATCACCGTTGAAATTCTCATCTTTCCAAGGCTCATCACCGTTGTTCCCACGTGGTGTAGGACGATTTGTCGCTTCAACGAAGGCACGGTATTGGACGTTAGTTATTTCATATCGTGAAATTTGGTAGGTAGAAAGATAGACGGTATGTTGTGGGACTTCAGCGTCAAAAATGTATTTTTCCAGCAGCGAACTCCGCAACTTAGCATCGTTATATGCAGTTTCTGCTTCCTCTGGTGTTGACCCCATAAGGAATTCACCAGCGGGAATATCAACCCATTTTATAGTGGAGAGTACTTTTTCTGCGGTGGGACTTAATTCGGCAGTGACAAAACTGTTCCAAGAGATAACAAGGAATATCAAAAGTGCAAAACAGGTACATCGCATAACTAATCAGATGACTTTAATTCTCACAGGAATTATCTGCAAAATTGAACTTTCTTAAGGAAAATGT
>VYFM01000067.1 GCA_009842375.1 Candidatus Poribacteria bacterium
TTCTTAGGTTTTCCTGTTTCAATTCACTTTCTTCTGTAAATATCTCCTCATCAGGTTTCACAATAACCTTACCATCCATCCATCCCAATTCCTTGTCAACCACAGACATCCATATATAATTCTCATCAAATATTGAAATAATAGGATAAGGTATCCTTAGTAGGTGCAATGTCGTGTCATGAATTACAGTTCCCAATGCTAATGAGGTACGGTGTTGGTTTGATGTAAAATTTACGATAGATAGATTCCATAGCACTATTGGCTTTTTTAATCGTTGGGCAAGGTTAATTAATCGGAGAAAACGTCTCCAATCAGCAGGTTGTATAAGACTATCAGAATTGCCTTTAAGTAAAACAACCTGTATATCTTGAAGTTCAGCTAAACCCGCAAAGTCAAAGTTACCTTGTCCACCTGCTCTATCACCGTAAAGTTGAATTGTCTTTTCAAATGGAGAATGTTGATAATTAAAATTGAGTGATTGCATTGCCTCTATAAAAAAAGCAGGTAGGTGCATGATCACACCTAACCTGCCTAAAAGAATGCGTGAATTGACTTATTCGCCGCTACGTCCACCAATGATGTTTAGAGCAAACCAACCGATACCCGCTGCAACTGTAGTAATAACGACTAAAGCGCGTTTGGTCGATGACATTTCCTCATGCACACCTTTCGCATCCTCAATCATCATTTTCAGTTCCATGATACCTTTCTGATTTGTCTCAATCTGAGTCAATGCAGTTTTAACGTCACCTTGAACGGTATTGATACTATCCTGCACAGCTTTCAGATCTTTTTGCAGACCAGACAACATTTCATTGGAAGAGGCATGATGTTTTTGGAGATCTTCCAATTGCCTTTGAAGCGCATTTTTGTTGGTTCTTACTGCCCTTTTGACATCATTAGCTGCGTCAGTACTGGCTTTATTAATTGCATCAAGCAAGGCTTTTTGGACTTTTTGGTTGCCTTCAAGTGCTTTAATCTGAGCCTCTAACTTTGCAATGCTAGCATTTAAAGCCTTAATTTCAGCCATCAACTTTTCTTGGGTCGCTTCAGACTCTTCAAGTTCAGAACGTAACCTTTCTAACTCGGCATTTTTTTCTGCCATCTCTCCTTCAGCTATGTCAACTACCTCTTTTGCCATCGCTAAAGGAATACGCAGTTTTTCACCAGGATAAATCAAATGCGGATTAGTAAAATCGTTATATTTACTAAGTTCTCTCCATCGGAGAGGATCTTTCAAATGTTCTTGACACAGATCCCATAGGGTATCACCTTTTACAATAGTGATAAGCTTGGTATCATCATCCCCTTCATGCGGTGTGATTCTTGCCGAGGCGGATAAGACATATACACCACTGAGTGCCACACAGAGATAAAGAATCAACGTTAATTTAAGTGTGGATTTTATCATTTTCATCAGTATTCTCCTCTTAGGTGTTAATATCCATAGGATAGGGAAAGATAATGAGTGATTCCAACACCATGGATTGCATTTAAACCATCTTGGATAGCATAGTCAACTTGCAGACCAGCAACGTTCACACCAAACCCACCGAAGATGTCCTGCACATCACGTGAAGCCCTCACTCCAGTGCGTATCGAAAATTCGGTTGATTTGTTTGTGACAATTGAATATTCAACACCGGCACGCATGCTAAAGGCACTCTCGTCGAGATTGACAAACTCTTGTTCAATATCGGCTGAGAATGTGACAACATTACCCATATATAGGTCATAAGCAACACCCACATCAACAATCATAGGAACAACACCACCGTCATAAGAAGCACCGAGGTGTTTGGCAACAATACCATAATGGAAAGTTGGCACTTGTGCTTCGTCTACATCAATATGTAGGGCATGTCCCATGAAACCAAGATCAACACCACCGAAACCACTTTGGTCTTCATCACTCTCTACACCGAAACTATCATTCATCATCCTGCCGGTAAGACCTATATTGAAGTTTCCGAAGCCTATACCATAAGAAAGTGAGTATGTATTTGCTCCATAGTCAGCTTTCCCTTCGTAGTCCCCAGAGGCACTATAGATGGAATAGTCAGCTACACCAAAATTAGTAGCAGCAATCCCAACAGCTCCATAACTTCCAAGTGCTTTCGTCAGAGCAATAAAGTGTTTAGTTTGTCCAAGCATACCATTGTCAGAAATTTGCTGTGTAGATAAATTCAAACTCAGATCTGCCGCAGAACCAAGTCCAGCTGGATTCCAGACAGTAGCAGTGGCATCATTTGCAATTGCTGTGACAGCACCACCTAAGCCAATTGATCGGGCACCCGCACCGAGGCGCAGATGAGGCATAGCATTTACATATTCCTCATCCTGAGCAAAACTTACAGGCGTCACAGCAAGGATAAGAAATAAAACGGATATTACACCGTATAGCAATCTTTGCTTTGTGATATACATTTATATCCTCCTTCGTAGACGCATCATCGGAAATGGGTATAATACCCATTTCCAACTTGCGTTTCTACTGTTTACTTAGCGCGTCAGAGCGAGCTTAAGAATGGCATATTCTGGCTCAAAACCACCTGTTACAATGATTTGGCAATAATAGATGCCACGAGCTAATTCTTCGCCATTACTGGATTTTCCATCCCAACCAATTCCGTTCTGACCAGTGTAATTTCCTGCAGACATTATCACATTGTCCCTAAGTGTCCGCACAGGACGCTGAGTACTGTCATAAATCACAATACTCACAGTGGACATCTGGTTAAGTCCGAAGGATATACGCGTGTTAGACTCAAATGGATTGGGGAAGTTAAATACCGTTTTCAACACGGGTGCGTCCATATGTTCTACTGAGAAGGTGAACTTATAGACAGCCATGTTAGACATACGAGCACCATCACTCTCATCGGAAACATTACCTTCCTGATGCGCATTATCGGAAACTTCAAGTGTTACTGTATACTGACCTGCAACATCAAATCCCCTTGGGAATGCAGGTGCAGCAGGTGTGTAAATCACCTGAGTCGCAGACATCTGATCATCTGTTAGGTTAATCGGTTGTGCTTGACTTCCACCACCTGCCTGCGGATATTCAATCACGAGTCGAATCGAATCGGGATTAATACCGGATTCAGCATCGGCAAATGTCACAGAAATAACCGGTCTTGCTTCCTCGTCATGATTATACATCAGACGGGCACCGTTCTGTGGTGATGACGATGTAATAATCGGGGCAGCCGTATCAAAGTCAATTGTAAAGCCACCTTTGGAAGTAGACGAATTTCCGAATGTATCTGTCGCACGAACTTCAATCGAGTAAGTTCCCTCTGAGAGTGGAGCTTCAGGATGGAAGTCTAAACGAGTAATACCTTCATTTGTTCTATCTTCAGCGTCATCGCTGGTATCACCATTTACCTCTTCACCATTGCTATCCATAACAACAATTGTTATTTCCTGCACACCAGAGGCATCCGTAGCACTCGCCGATATAGTCGGGAGTCCTGCATGGATAGTTCCAGCCGGTGTAATAGAAGAAATAATCGGTGCAGTTTTATCAACTTCCAGTACGAATTGCCAACTGTGCACCCTTGTTCCACCTTCGCTTGACACACTCAAAGTAATGCTGTGTGGACCCGGTGAGAAACTCTCAGTTATTTCAAACTTACTGGTAGCACGTTCAACAGGATAAGTACTGCGTGGACCGTCATCAATACTATATTCCACATTAGTTATTGAAGATTGCTCTTCAACAATAACTGCGGAGATAGTTATTGCCATATTCTCTGCAAGTACATCCGCTTCATTGAGCCTAACCATCCCTGATGGAGACACTTCTGAAATGATGGGTGCGGTAGTATCTTTCGGTATTGCTACTGCAAAGACTACCACATCTCTCGCTGTTTTGCCATTCGTATCTGTGACTTCAACAACGACAGTGTGCTCACCATCTACTAATGCTGTAGTAGGTGTATATGCAAGTTGATTATCTTCTACCGCATCTTCACCTAATTCAACATCTTCACCATTAATCGTGAAGGTGGATACCTCAACATCAGTCATACCAGAAAATTCAGCTCTGATAACTGGTTCACCATGTTCATAAGTTTGACCATGAGCAGGTGATAGGATAGCAACTGATGGACCTGGAATGTCAACTATGAACTCTGAAGATGTCATTGCTGACTCACCATTAGCATCCGTTACTTCAACTGCAACCGTGTGATTACCATGACCTAATGCAGGATCAGGTGTATAGGTGAATCCGTTACCGTTAATCTCAGGATCAACTTCTTTACCATCTACGGTAAGTTTCACTGTAACTTCGCCTACACCTGTAAACTCACCACTGACAATAGGTGTGCCATTGTTATATGTGTGACCAGCTGTAGGTGATAGTATCATTACTGATGCCATCGGAAATTCTACTGTGAAAACAGTAGTTGCTTCTGCCATTTTACCATTAGCGTCTGTCGCAGTAGCAACAACAGTGTGTTCACCTTCACCAATTCCATCTTCAGGTGTGTAACTAACTGCACCATCGGCTAATTCTACTGCATCACCATTTAAGGTAAGTGATACAGAAACAGGTTCTGCCATACCAGATACTTCCCAAGATATATTTGGCATATCATGGTTATACATTTGACCTGGAGCAGGTGAGTGTATCGCAATAGATGGACCAGGTATTTCTACTGAGAAAATAACTGTTGCCTCAGCAGTCTTACCATTTGCATCTGTCGCAGTAGCCATAACTGTATGTTCGCCATCACCTAAAGCAGATGCTGGAGAATAAGTGCCATCATCATTCATTGCTGCAGCTTCACCATTAACCATTACTGATTCGGATACAGGTGCTGCTACACCAGAAGATTCTACTGTAATAACTGGCATACCATGATCATACATCTGACCCGCTGCTGGTGAAAGAATTGCCACTGATGGACCAGGTATTTCTACTGAGAATATAACTGTTGCCTCAGCAGTCTTACCATTTGCATCTGTCGCAGTAGCCATAACTGTATGTTCGCCATCACCTAAAGCAGATGCTGGAGAATAAGTGCCATCATCATTCATTGCTGCAGCTTCACCATTAACCATTACTGATTCGGATACAGGTGCTGCTACACCAGAAGATTCTACTGTAATAACTGGCATACCATGATCATACATCTGACCCGCTGCTGGTGAAAGAATTGCCACTGATGGACCAGGTATTTCTACTGAGAATATAACTGTTGCTTCAGCAGTCTTACCAGTGGAATCTGTCGCAGTAGCCATAACTGTATGCTCGCCATCACCTAAAGCAGAAGCAGGTGAATAAGTGCCATCATCATTCATCATCGCAGCTTCACCATTAACCATTACTGAGACAGTTACTGGTTCCGATACGCCTGAGGATTCTACCGTTATTGATGGCATACCATGATCATACATCTGACCCGCTGCTGGCGAAAGAATTGCCACTGATGGACCAGGGATCATAACTGTAAAGGTCAAGGCTGTTTGTGCGGTTAAACCGTTTTCATCCATTACCTCTACAGCGACCGCATGATCATCTTCACTGAAGCCGTCAGCAGGCATATAAGTGAAGTTGTTTCCATCTACCATTACTGATTCTGAAACATCTACATCATTTACGGTAAACTTGGAAATGCTTACATCACCACCACCAGCAAAGAAACCAGTGACACTTGCAGGACTTGCGTCAAATTCTTGTCCTGAAGCAGGTGCGGTGATTACGACTGTCGGGTTGAGACCTTCAACAGCAAAATTAACTGATGTTTCACCAACATTACCGAGTATATCGGAAACTTGCACTGTGAACATATATGCCCCACCAGCAAGTTTGTCTATGCGGGTATAGACCACAGAGTCCATATCCTGCTCAACCATACTCTGATCAACATCAATCGGAACTGCATCCATATCAACCTCTTCAGGTCTGAGTCGCGCTAAACTGACAACTGCAGTGTTATCAGCACTAACACCACTACCTAAATCACCATCTCCAAAACCTGCAAGTAACGTCGGTAAGTCATTGACTGTATGACCTTCGGCAGGTGTTTCAATAGTGATCATCGGACCTGTGTTGTCCAAGTTAATCATTGCTAATGGGAAGTCCACATATCGTTCACGTATAGTAACACGTCCATGTGGAGTATACCATCCATCTGTTACTGACATAAGGTCACTTGCTGACAAGGAGAAAGCATTGCCTTCACCACCAGCCATAAATGTAACACCATGTCCATCAAGATAAACACCGGTAAGATCATCAACAAACAGCGTGCCGTTATTGACGTTGAAACTTACGGCAATAGACTCGCGGAGAGGAATTCTCTCTGGAAGTTCACCATCCACTGCTACACCGTCAACCGATGTTACCATAAGATCCATTATATCACTGACTCGGAAGTTTAGGACATGCACGGTGACAACTGGTGAAGGCATATCTGCTTCACCCTGCACCTGAACATTACCAAATTCATCAGCAACCAGCGCATGATACATATACATACCATTTGCAAGTTGTCCAATATCAACCGTAATGGATCCTTCGTCAAGGCTACCATCTTCTTCAGTGACTGTTCCATCTGGAGCAGTTTGAACCAGAACAGTTTTGCCACCAGCATAGGTCATTGGATCTGCAGTCGGTTCAATCGTAAATGTAACCTTCGTTGACTCAACACTTGGATCAACAATTCCACGGGCTGTGAAACTGCCGTCTTCGTTTGCTACAAGTGAACCAACATGGTCGGCGACATCTGTAATGTTTGTCGGACCGAGTGGCGGCACATCATCAACATTATCTAATGAGAAGGATGCTTCCACACCATCTCTCTGATGATATTCATTTTGTGCTGGATTTTTCGGTGTGAGTGAAATCGCACGCACTACATACTGGTTGTCATCCAAGGAGGCATCGCGTTCAGCAGCATCACCACGCTCAATCGTATCATCTAATTTGATGGTATTTTCTGGAGCATCGGTGCCTTCAAGTGCTAACTCACGAGTGTCCACCATAAACTGCCATTTCATGTATTGTGTCGGAATTCCAACTTCAGATTCCCCACTCGAAATTGCTCCTGCCTGGGTTATACCTATAAGACCGCCAGTAATATCATCTAAATCGGCGATACCTTCTAATTCAGATATATCCACTCCAACAGGATCAATAGCAGTTCCAGTAATACGTTCCCACGTTTCATCAACGGGACGCATCACCTCAACACGAATACCTTCAGTTGGTGCTGAAGTAATGTAATACGTATATACATTGAAAGTAAGGACACCCTGCCATGCACCACTATCAGGATTTACCATGCCGTCCGAATTTTCAACAGTAACCGCTATCACACCCGGATCGGGTCTGTAGGAATTTTGTACACTTACCGTGATTTCGTCATCTTCATATTCATCTGCTTGAATGTTTCCATATTCAAGGAACACTTCGTCAGCAGCTGTGACATCATCATACGGCATTGCTTTATCATAAGCCAAGGCGTGGACAGTAAACATAAAGACTTCGCCCTTCGGATTATAGATAAATTCCATCGGATTTTCGTGATAACTGTCTTCAAGATACCTATCGTTGTAGGAATTGGCAGGATCATCGTCATCCATCAATGTCCCAACATCAATAGTTACCGTAAACACACCACTACCTTCAGCAGTTTCGGTAATGTCACCGATAATTGCACCTTCAGGTAGGGAGGTGAGCAACTTCACTGAAGCGTAAGTGTTACGTTCTGCTGTCGGAGTAAGAGTCAAAGTAATGACGGGAGAACTGACTTCATGGTCATACTTATCTACCAATCCACCTACTGTGTAACTTCCATCACCATTGTCCTCAAAGACAGGATACATAGCATCAACGCTTGTCACTTCAACATTCGTCGGACCAAGCGGTGTAACATCGTCATCGTTGTCTACAGAGAACATCTCTGTATAAGTCTCACCTTCAGCAACTGGATTCTCATTTGGATTTTCAGGTAAGGATCCATCAACAACAGGTGTGGCACGAACCATGTATCGGTTGTCATCCATTTCCACATTGCGTGCGCCAGGACTATCCTTAGTAATGGTATCTTCCAACATAGTCGTATCAACAGTAATCAACCATTTCAGGTAACTACTGGTCGTATCAACGTGGATCATTGAAGTATCGGATGGATAGATTTCACCTAATGTTTTACCTTTAAACATTATAGCGGCTGTGTCTTCTCCTCCCATACCATTAGCATCACTAACTTCCGCAGCACCAATCGTTGTCCAAGCATCATCACTTGCCCGTTTAACATCAAGCTGAATTGAAGTAGTATCGGGGTAAGTTACGCGTGGTGTATACGCAATAAGTGAAATAGTACCTTGCGGTGCACCACTATCGGGATTGGTCATCATGATTGATGATTCATCAACATCAACAACCAAGACCTTCGGATCAACAGGATGAACATCGTCAACAAGTTCAAGGGTAAACATCTCTGATTTGTCAGAGAGTTGCAGACCGTTTGTTGTTACTGTACGAAGATTTACAACACTATCTGCCATCACTAAATCAGCAAAATCAGTAAAGTCATGAGTAACTGTTGGAGGATCTGTAATCGTATCTGCACCTTCAGCTATATCAAGTTCACCGATGTTCTGCCAATCACCATTTGCATCTTTATACTGAACCATGATAGTAGCAGGATGCATTTCAGTTGAACGTCCATCATCATTAATCGCAACGGAGAGTGTAACCTCGGTAGCATTTTTGTAAAGCTTACCACTTTCATACGGTTCGCCAGCATCACCATCACCATTGAGATCACCCAAACTTGCATGTATGATACTCGTTCTATCCCATTCAGGCATAACAACCTTAATTCTTGTCGGAGGAACATGAGAACCGACATTAAAGAGAGTATCAATACCCATCGCACGCACACCAATGTCACCTAATAATAGTGGCAACTGATCACCTTGGATAGGAATCGACATAACCCGTGTGGGATCAGAAGTTAGCGGTATCATGTTGATATCAGCAATCACAGCACCTAATAGTTCATGGATCTTGGCACTATGTTCTTCAGTATAGGTTATACCTAATCCCATGAAAAACGGACTTGCTAACTGATGAATCAAGGCTGGATTGATAATACCAAGAACTGCTTCCAAATCCAAACCAGCAGCTAACTCAAGAGCAGCTTTTATAGTTGGATCGGCTTGCGTTGCTGCTAATCCAGGCAGCTGTTCTTTGGCAATATCCCAAATATCAGAGGCAAGCATTGAGTTTTCCACTGTCAACGGAAGCCACGTAGTTTCTGGATTTCCATCTTTGTCCAATCCGATTATCTGGTATATTAGATAACCATCTTGACCCATCAGATCAAATCCAGATGCTAACTTACTATCCGCTGTAGGTGTGCTCGTTATGTTCAGTATTGATGCACCCTCACCCGGAGCAGTCGCAACAAATATGCTGTCTTTGTTCCAGTAACCAGTTGTGTTAGCATTCGCAGGTCCAACATTGATTATCGCTTCAGGAGCAGTGGTGTCTTTAGTGAAATCTACCGAAATTGAATCCACTGCATCTCCATTTGCATTGTAGACAACAGCCTCAAGGTTGTAACCACCATCCGCCATGAAACCAAAATCATCAGTATACCAAAGTGAATGTGTTGCAATATCTACTTTTGGAACGCTAAACACAGATGCTAACAAAGGATCATAATTACTCTCAAAACCACTGGTCAGTTTGTTTGCGTTGCGCAACAAAAGATTCTGGAGTTTGATGAGGTCTCTCCCATCAACTTGGATACCCGTGGTTTCACCAGACTGAATACCTACAATTAACGGGGCAGCTATTCTAACAATTTCAGCGACTACATCTGATGTAAATAATGCATCAAATATACCTCGTTCAGAAAGTTGCAGGTTGCGAGGATCTGGCATTGACCAACTATTGATGATATATTCTCTTGTAGCTGGTACCGTTGTAGTACCATCCGGAGAAGCCAAGAGCTCAGCAAGCGCATCACGATTGATTATCTCTAACTTCACGGGTTCAGCAAGTGTAACTTCAAAATAGTAATAGGTACTACCTTTCGGTAAAATCCCAATTTCACTTTCCCAAACTACACCATTATCACCTGGAACTGGATCCATGTCAACAGCGATATAATCACCATCCAATCCAGTTTGTGAATAACGAAGCACAACACCTGAGAATAACTGGTTGCCTAAATCTGGCCATGCAGGTAGATTAGTAGCAGCAAGTCTTTCTTCCAAACGGAAGGTGTAGGGAATAGTATCAGCTTGGAACTCGGCAGGGGTAATCCTTTGACCATCAATCATTTGATTGCTATTGAGCCTAAATTTAACACTGCCACCTTCAAGCGCAGATGGAACGCGCACATATACGTTCATATTATCGCTTGCAAGGTATTTTGTAACGTTAGGGACGTTAGTATAGATAAATTCAGCAAGATCTGGAGCAATAGCGTTACCAAAGTTTTCAGGGTCTATCTGTGCCTCATCACCTTGGAAAATTGATGATGGTTGTGTTGCTGTCAAAATCTGCCTAATCTGCGCCTTTGGGAGAATTCCTTGTGGAACTTGTGCCAAAAGAAAGTCAACAACAGGTTCAACAAAGGCATCTGAAGCTGCTGCATCAAGTCCAGATGAAGCAATCAGTCCCCGGATAAATGCCCTACCATGAATCGGATTGAGTGAAAGACCACCAAGTCTTGATGTGCCATTTAGGTTTGAAGGAACAACAGTAATAGGACCTTCTGGCGTTACTGGTGGAGGCGTCGGATCCACGGGTGGAGGCGTCGGATCCACGGGTGGAGGTGTCGGATCCACAGGTGGAGGTGTCGGATCCACAGGTGGAGGTGTCGGATCCACAGGTGGAGGTGTCGGATCCGTCGGATCAATTACCTCTGCCTCATTAATCAACCTCAATAGTTCATCAAGTGCCTCTGCAAGGGGATCACCAGTAAGGCTTAGTAAAGCATTAGTGGTGTCATCTTGGAGCACCATTTGAACATCTTTGTCTGCAATAAGTGCAATATGATCGTCCGTTAATGTGAGACCAGCTGCACCAGCAATCGCCTTTAAACTTGCTCCAGTCGGATCGCTGGTTACCGAATTGATTGCCGTAGATATGATAACGGGAATCGGCAAGGGTAAATCTGGACTCTTGAGACCTTCAATAATCTCCGGCAAGAATTGTTTGACATTCGCACGCCGAAGTATCTGATTGTGTTCATCAAACACCTGTTGGGCGAGTTCGGTGGGAGTCGGATCCGCATCCTGCCCAAACACAGTGCCTGGTAATGAACTGTGAAAAACACACAATAAAAAAATCAAAAAACAAACAAGTGTTCGTTTTTTCATTAACTCATCCTCCTCGTTAAGTCTACGCGAAAACGAGACTAAATACTGAAGTTTTAGATGGGCAAGCGGGAAACACGACAAAAACGACCGGAGGTAGGTGTTTGCCCATCCAAAATTAACATCCTACAACCAAGTAGTAAAATTTTCTCCGAAAGTACGTAAATCAACCTATACATCGTGTTAATCCATTCATAATGAAGGTCAAAGAAAACCAAAATTGGGCACCGAGATTTTGTACCTGACCCACGCGCACCTCTATGA
>VYFM01000265.1 GCA_009842375.1 Candidatus Poribacteria bacterium
GCGACGGCGACAGTTCGACGGAGGATGCCTCAGCCAGCTTCAAGCTGGCCGTGGCGGTGGGCGACCTGGACAACAGCGACAACGACCGCCCGAACATCCGTGATGTCGTCGACTATGACTACACGGAAGGCTCGGGCTCCGCGAGATTAGCCAGTTTCGAGGTCAGTGACGACGATATTGCGATTGCGCCCCATCCGTACGGCACCCTGGATGTGGAGTTTACGGCGATGCAAGGCACCACCGATGTATCGGACCGCTTCAAGCTGGTTGAGATCGGTGACAACGGCGACGATACCGCCCAGTACGAGATCCATCACAAGAGCGCCGACGAGCTGTTCGTGAAGAACGCCGACGGCACCTACAAGCTCGACGCGATGGACAAGAAGATACCGATCAAGCCGATTGATTACGAGATGGGCGACGAGGTCGAATTCACGGTTACGGCAACGGATGGCCAGGGCGAAATGGACGATCAGACTATCCTGGTCGATATTGAAGACGCCGCGGACACCGCGCCCATGTTCAGCCAAAGCAGCATCGACGGCGCCACGCGTGTAGCCAATCCGGATAAGGATCCGACGACCCGTGACGGCATCACGACGCTCACCGTGGATCAGCAGGCCGGGGCGACCGTTGTCGTTGTGCAGCTCGGCGGGCGCGATGGAGTCTGGAGCGATCCCGATACCGACGTGGGCGACCTTGACTTCAGTGTTGGCGGCAAAGGTGGCCTGCCTGACTGGATCAAGGTTTACGGCCCGGACGACTGGGAAGATATCTACTCCCGCAGGGACGATGTCGACCGCGGCGATGGTCCCAGCACCTTGCGCGACAGGGACCCGGCCATCGCAATCGTGATCGATCATTCCAAAGCGACGGGTAGCGACCTGAATCCAGGCAAGGCCCTTGGAAGCTTTACGCTGACGGCCAGAGATCCGGAGGGCAACACCACGACCGAGACCATCAGCATCGATGTCAAGGACATCAATGTGGATATTCCCGAAAAGTTCAAGGACGGTGTCGTCATGATCACGGGCGATCCCGATGGAACGGGTTCCCTGGAGATGGTCTTCGACCAGGACCTGGACCCGGACTTCGCCGCCGGCGGAGAACCGGTGCTGGTGCTCTATACCTGGAGCAACCTGGTAGATGACGACAATGATCCGGCCACGCCCGATGTTGAGACGGTCATAAGCGTCAGCACGTCGCCGCAGCCTCTGCCGCTTCTTGTTGATGCCGATAATGATGGCATAGCTGATGTGACCGGCGGTAACGTTACTCGCGACTACGCAGGAGAGACCATCAGAGCCACGGTGCAGTACTACGAGATGAACCCGGATGGCACGATCAGCATGGATGAACGCGTCGATATGGAGGAAGTTGCAGCGGACACCACCGCGACGCCAGCAGCCGTTCCTGTCGTTTCAACTACTGCCACCACCGTTTCCTTTCACATAACGACGAGCGCTACTGGCTTTTCGGCAGTAATAGGTGCCACTGGGGAAGCTGCGGAGGCAACCGCTACTGTCCGGCTTGAGGTCTCCACCAACGGAACCTCGGGCTGGATTACTGAGGTCGGTGCGGCCACTGCAGACACTAGTACGGGCGTTACCACGGCGGCCATACCACTGAATGTGGATGCGAACGAAGATACAACCGACGGTGATGGCGGCGGGCTCTACTATCGGGCCGTCTATACCTATATGGACGCGAACGGCAACCCGGTAGAAGAAGAAAGCGAAGTGATCCAGTTGGGTAATGTGACTGCCACCACTGGCAATGGCGATCCCACCACAGGCAACGCCACTCTCGGTACCGCGACAGTTGTTGGCGGGACAATCCGGGCTGACACCCAAGGCAACCCGGCGAAAGTGCAGTGGCAGATGGGCGAAGACGGTCCCGACGCCGACACGACCATCGGAGAGAACGAGTGGACGGACATCGAAGGCGCCACGGGTGTCTCCCTGACAGTGACCAACGATTACGTCGGCAAGTCTCTTCGGGCCAAGGTCACCTACACGGCTGAAGACAATGCGGCTACCCCCGGCGTTGATGAAACCGACTGGGTCAGGTGGATCGAGACTACAGCGCCGTTGACGGGCCCGACAGCTGCAGCCAACAGCGCACCCGCGCGGACGCAGACCGGCCACGAGATCCGGGTCAACATCACGCAGACCACGGACGAGATGGAAGTCAAGACCAGCGTTGACGGTAGTGCCTCTGATGATTCCGTGGCTGGGATGTTCTTTGATTCGGATGACGATACGCTGACCTATACCTTAGTCAGCGACGCCAATCTCCAGCCAGGGAATACGGTCTATCGTGAAGTGTTTGACAGGGACAGTGATCCCGCGACCGATGAGGGATATCAGACCCTTGCGATCGATGGCGATACGGGTCATATCACCTACTACACCACGCATCTTATGCAACACGGTACCAACGCTGATGATGGTTTGGGTAACACCCTGGTGGTGAACGTCAACGCCAACGATGGCAAGACGACCACGCCCGATTCAGACCCCGACCTTGTGGTGACCGTCCGGGTCAACGTATCTCCCACGGCAATTAATGATGATGGTACCGATACCGCGCTCGCAGCGACAGAGGCGACTGCTGCCGCCCTCGCCACACCGTTCAGCATTGCTGAAACGGCCGGCGTAACGGCAGCTCAAGCGACGTCAATTGGCGCGATTGTCCAACTGGATGTGCAGGACCTCAACTTGGTCACTGACGACTTCGGAACGCACGACGTGACGATCATGAGCAAGCAGCCCAATCGTAAGTACGCCAAAGATAGCCGGTTTGAGGTCACCCACACCGGCGGCGGCAGGGCGGATACCGACAACAACGGCAGCACATGGGATGTGCGCGTCAAGGAGGGTGCGAAGTTCGACTTCGAATCCCCCAACAACGCTGGCGGCACAGTGACCATCAAGGTAACGGCCACGGATAAAGGCGGACACTCGGTGGACGCGTACTTCACGATCGCGATCACCGATGTTGGCGGCGCTAACACGGCCACGGACGATCCTCACTACAGAGCGACGCCGACGCCGCCGGATCCGGGGCCGGAGGAAGAGCCCGAAACGCCGGGTCTGAAGGACGACAGCGAAGACAGCGATGAGGACGGAGCGGTACCGCCTGAGGACGACGAAATGCCGGAGCCCGGAGACGGCGGCATGTTCATCGACGATCTCATCGGCGACGATCTGCTCGGCGACTACGTGCTGGCGATCGACGATATCGACGTAGCCTAACCACCCCAACAGCAACTCACGTTGCAGCGAGGCGGACTTCATGTCCGCCTCGCTTTTTTTGTGCCCGATGTCAACGCAGAAATTGTGCGCGTTTATGCAGAAATTGACTTATCGAAGAAATGGTGCGCGTTTGCAGAGAAATGGCGCACAGCGCCCTAACTGGCGCTATGCCGGCAATTTCATTGGAGGTTCCTCGAAAGCAGGCTAAACTCCGCGAAGTGAACGCGTGGCAGACATAGTGGACAATTCCGCGGTTCTTCTCGTGTATTTAGCGCTTGTCGCAATCGGGGCGGCTATTGGCTTTTTCCTGTTCTGGATCGTGCGCCCTAGGGTTTCTCGAAAGATATACGACTGGAAACCCGGACGGTACCATTGGGTGTTTTGGCTGGTGTTCGGAATCTTCTGGACTTGGGCCGGAACGCGCGAAATGGAATTGAGCGGTTTAGCTATGGCCCATTCTGGAACGGGTGGCATTTGGATTGGATTTGCATTGTCCGATCTTGTCATCCTCCGCCGCAACAAATCCACGCGCACAGACTGAGGCAATAGACTCCCACGATATTGCGCGGGACCCTCGCCAAACTGCGGGTTCGTGTTGTTCAGGGTGTGGGCAGACGGCTCAAGGCTTGCTGGGGTGTGATAGCCGGGATGGGGGAGCGTTCGTAGTCCTTGATGTTGCGAGTGACAATGCGCGAGGCGCCGCAGGACCGTGCAGCAGCGACCTGCATCGCATCTTCAAAGTCCTTCATGGGTAAGGAAGCGGCGTAACGGATCGCGGCGGCGTCACCCGCTGCGACGCCGATGAAGCGGGTCAATTCGCCGATAAAGTTGCGTGCGCTTCTCCGTCCGCGCGACGGAGACACCAGGTAATGGAAGTTGGCAACGGAATGCCACGCAATAAACGCGGTGTGCCCGGTTGCCTCGATCCGGTCGAGAAGAGCCACGGCCGTTTCCGAATAGGGCCGCCGATCCAGCGCCAGATCAATAAGGACATCCGTGTCCAGCAGCATTTACAGATATTTCCTGGCCAAGGCCTCGTATCGTGTATCGTCGCGTCCGGCTGGCCGCAGCCGCCCGCGCCAGCGCGAAGCGAAAGAAGAAGTGTGCCCTGCAGCCATTGCACGCACCGAGCCTTCGATGAGAGAAGAAAGCGATACGCCCCGGGAGCGCGCGTATTGTTTGGCAACGGGCAGCAGCTCCTCATCTATCGTGATTGTGAGTTTCCTTTTCATTGCTTGAGGAACACAAAAAGATACGTATAGGATAGGCAAAGATACGTATATGTCAACGGTCGACGTCTTCCGATGGCAGGGGCTGAGGCAGTGGCCTCCCTGGTGTGTGGCGCCCGCTAGACCAGCGTGGAGAGCAGTTTCAGCGCCGGGGCCGCGCGAGGAAACAACCGACCAATCGAAGTGACGGCAATATTCGACCAAGGTAGAAAATAGCCGATGCTATTTTCCACCAAGGTGCAAAAACCGCGCCATTTCCGATTGCCATTGGCGCACGGCAAGTCGGGCTAGCGTGCGGCCAGCTCTCTCCTGACGTCGTGCGCTACATCCTTGCGATTCTGTGCAAGTAGCGCCGCTACGTCCTTGCGGTGCTCTGCGAGTTGCGCCTGAACGATCTCGTTCGTAGTCCTGAGTGCGCTATCAACTTCCTTGCGGTGCTCTGCGAGCTGCGCCTGGACGTTCTCGTTCGTAGTCCTGAGCCCGGCTTCAATTTCCTTCTTGAGCCGCCCTTCCATAGCTTTCATGTCTTCTCTGACTGGCTTGATTCCTTCCTGGACGGCTTCCGAGACGACCGTGCGCATCGCTCTCGCCAGCAGGTCATAGTTGCCATTCAATCGTTCTGACTGATTCATTTTCGTACTCCTTACGAATTCCCTGGAGCGGCAAGGCGGGCCGTTCCTTCCGATGCCGGTTATAGCGCACGGGCGCCTGCCCAGTCAAACAAAATATGTTGGCGAAAGGCATAAAAAAAGCGAGGCGGACACTGGGTCCGCCTCGCTGCAACCAGAGTTGTTGCTTGTTGGGATTATGCGATGTCGATGTCGTCGATGATCAGCATGTAGCTTTCGAACAGGTCCACTTCCATGAAGTCCGATTCGACCCAGATGCCGCCATCGCCCGGAGCATTGCCGCCGCCGTCATTGTCACCGGCGTCTCCGCCTGTCGTCATGACACCGCCGTTGCCGGCACCTGAACCGCTGGGCGGCTCGTACTGCGGGTCGGTCACGTCCTCGTTGCCCGTTCCGTTGGTGGCGTCGCCGTCATCAACGTCGGTAAGCGTGACGGAGATGTAACCAACCTTCGACTTGCCGCCTCCGTCCGTGGCCGTAACCTTGAGGGTTATCACGCCCATCGGGTTGTCGTCGTGCTCGTAGTCGAACTCGGCATCATCCTTAATAGTCAGCGTCCACAGGCTCATGTCGTCACCTGCCGTCCTCTCGAGTTCAAACCGGTCATCATTGACGAACGTGCCATCGGCCTTTTTCCTCATGACCGTCACGGTATGCGTCCCGTAGGAATGGGCGTCATCGGTAGCGTTCCCGGCAAAGTTGAGGTCCTGAACGTCGATCGCGGCCGAATCGGTTCCGCTGTATTCGGCCGTTTCGGCGAATGAGATTCCGCTGGCGGTGGGAGTCGCCGTCGCATCATCCTCGATTGCCGATCCGCCTACATTGATCGCGTTGGGCGCCACGTTGACGCGAACGTTGACCGTGAGATCGTCGGTGGCGTCGTCGCCGGTATCCGGCTTGCCGTCGCTTGCCTCAATCGTCACGGTGAACCAGTTACCCGCGCCGTCGGTGTCCGTATCCGTGGCGTCGTCGTCGTGCGACATGCCGTTGCTGGTGTAGTAGGTGATCGCACCGGAGTTCTTGTTCAGCGTCAGGATCTGATCATCGTTTCCACTGCGATAGACCACGTTGCCATCCTGGATACCACCGCCAGGGGCATCGTCGACACTTGTGCCCACCAGGGAGTAGGTCAGATCATCACCGTCCGAATCGAAGAAGAAGCCGGATACGTTACCCGTGCCCGTACCTTCGTCGTCATCTTTATTCAGGTTGACCTCTATCCAGTAGGTTTCCTGAGTTCGCGAAGGCGTGTTGTTCGGCGAAGTCGGCAGGGCGGTAACCGGAGCAACTGCGGAATAGTCCACCCACGTAACATAGCTGGGATTATTCTCGTCGCCCTTGTGGGTGAGCTTGGCCCGCACCGAATTACCAGCGTGGTCATCGGTAAGCGTCAGAGTCAGTCCGGTCTCGCCAGCGAGATCCATCCATTCGTCTGCATCAACGGCGCCACTCTCGTCTTCATCCACGCCCATCTGCCATTGGACCTCGACAGTAGCCTCGAGGTTGTTGACTCGTACCGTATCGCCTGACGCGGGAGCCGCGGGGGCAATCAGGGTAATGTCGGCGGGGTCTGTCGCCACACTACCCAGCCGGATCACGTCGCTTTCTTCCATGACATCGTCGCTGGGATCATTGGGGTTGCCGTCCTCGTCCTCATAGATATAGACCACTCGGTAGTAGAGCCCTCCGCCGTCGCCGCCGGTTGTGGTGCCGTCTCCGTTCGCATCCACATCCAGGGTTACAGTCGCCGGAGCAGAGGAAGTATCCGCGTCAGCGGAGTCCACATTGATCCAGCCCGAGGTTCCGTTGGTGGAACTCTGCAGCCGGGCGGTGCCCGCTTCAGCGGCCTCGCCGGTGGCGGTGATGGTCACCACTACACCGCTCGTATCCGTCGTGATGTCACCGAACGAAACACTGGTCGGCGTCGGCGGAGTCACAGGCGCATCGGCAGCAGAGGCGACTTCCACTGTCGCCATGTACGACTGCGCCATCGTGATCTTGCCTTTGTTCGCCCCATCAAATTCGAAGACCTCGACCTTCGCCGTGATCGTCTGATCGATGTAGTCCGTGTTGCGAATTACCGTACCGTCCGCCTGTCTTACGCCAAGCATCAGAGGCTGCGGTGTGGTGCTGACGCTGATGATATTGACGGTCTCGTCGCCGTTGGTAGCATCCCCGTCGTCCGTATCGCTGGTAGTCACCGACCAGGTATAAAGCACCAGGTACGGAGCCTGACCGCCCGCAATGTTGGGGTCCAGGGCCGAGTTGAATGTCATCATCAGGTCGCCCGTACCGGTGACCTCCTTATCTTTATTCGGGTCGCCGCCTGAAATCGAGACAACCTTGTTCGTGGGGGTCTCGATCGGATCCACATTTATGGAGGAGACGTCAATCATGATGGTCTCGGTGACCGGATCGTTGGTCCCGTCATCGGCGCTGATCGTGAAGCTTCCACCTTCCAGGCTGACGTTCTCGCCGTCCGTCGCGGTACGGTCCATCACGATTACGACGACCTCGTCACGATCGCGAACGCCGGAAACGGCTTCCACCTCAGCGTCCGTGAAGTCGTTCCTTCTGTTCTCGTAGATGTCTTCCCAGCGGTCCGGGCCATACACCTTGATCCAGTCCGGAAGGTCACTCGTTCCGTCAACGTCGAACGTGAGATCGTCGTCGTCGGTATCCGCATCTTCCCACAACTCGTCGAGTCGCATGACCAGGATAGTCCTGGCGTCCGTTTGCTGATTCACCTTGACCGTGGTGGTCTTCATCATGGCGTTCCGCGTTCCGCCGTCAACGGCGCTGACCTGGAACATCGGGCTCTCATCCGGTGCGTCCTCGACATCGATCGAGAGGGACCGGTCGTCCGATTCACCCTTGCCGTCCATGTCCGTGACCATGATCTCAAAGTCGATCTCGTCGCCTTCCTCGTAATCGATGGGATCGACCGGTATGACCTCGCCCTCCTTCTCGTGGCCTTTAGCGTAGACGTCTATCTCGTCGTCGCCGTCTCTGTCGGCGCCCATGGCCAGTTCGGCAGCGGTTTTGGCGTGAATCTCGTATTCCGCCGTATCGCGGCCATCATCGCCCGCCTTGACAATCTTGAAGGCATGCGTCACTTCCGGGTGGTCCTCGGTAGGGGTGCCATCGCCAGGATCTTGCGTTGCCCTGAATTCGACCTTATGGACGCCGAACGGATGCGGTGCGATCTCAATGTCGTCGTCGCGGACTTCAAACGTCGCGACCACCCCGCCGTCGTCTCCTTCGGTGTAGCCGATTTCGTCGATATTGCGGATGTCCGGCTCGTCGTTGTCCTCGGCCGGCAGGTCCGATATCGCCACGGCGATAACGATGGTGGCGCTGGCCGAATTTGCGGGATCGGCTTCGTCTTCGACGATGATGGTGACTTCGTAGACGCCACGTCTCGGGAGCATCAGTTCCTTGTTGGTCAGCTCGCCGGTCTCTTCATCGATCTCCAGCCAACGCGGGGCGCCGGAACCGAGCGAGTAGGTCAGGTCATCTCCGTCCGGATCCTCGAAAGCGGTCGACAGGCCCTTCGGAACCGTCTTGAGCCAGTCGCCTGCGTCCACGTCGTCCTCATCGAGGTCTTCGTCCACCGTAATGGTGACGGGCCCGATTTTCGTCAGCTCGCCGTCTTCATCGCGGGTGCGTCGGGGGCCTTCCGTATTTCCTGTGTCCACGTCGCCAATCGAAATGGTGATCGTCAGCGAGATGGATTCCGTGGTGGGATCCTCGCCTTCCGCCGGCGCATGCACATACATGTCGGTGGCCGTAACGACCAGTTCGATCTGGCTGCCGTCTGCCTCTCTATCCAGCGACGCATCGTCCTTGAGCTTGAGCATTCCGTCGACTACCTCAAACCGGTCGTCGTCCGCGTCGTCCACCATGAAGCTGTATTCATGCTGACCGTGCGGATGCTGCGGGGCGTCGGGGTCACGCAGGATCAGCGTGCCGAGTTCGGCGCCCATCGCATTCTCATCAACGTTCACTTCAGTGGTCCTGATGATGAGGCCCTCGTCATCCGTTACGCGCAATTCGATTCGCGTGGGGGCGTCATTCTCGGCATCGACGAACACGTCGAACATGGCCTGGGCTTCCAGGCCTCCGCCATCGCTGGCGATGATCGACACGCCGTTAGCCTGAATGTCCGTTCCCGCGGGAGGCGTTCCGGAAATGGTTCCCGTTATGGTCTGGTCATCGCCGGAGCCCGCAATGGTCACCGAGAGACTCAGCCATTCCGGCGCATTGTCCGAAAGCGCGTAGGTGAGCGTGTCGCCGTCGGGGTCCGAGAATAGGGCCTTCAGGTCCACGTCCGTCGAGTTCATCATGCCGCCCACGAACACTGCGTCGGCAACCTCAACCATGTCATCGGCCACGGGCGCCTCGTTGAGGTCGTTGACCATGACCGTCACATCGGCGCTGGCGGAAAGACCGCCGGCGTCGGTGACCGTGACCATGAGATCAACCGATTGATCGGTCTCGTAGTCGAGGCTCATGCCGTCCTTGAGCTTCAGCATGCCGCCCGCAACCTCGAAGCGGTCGTCGCTCACCATATAGGTGTGCGTGTCGCCCGCGTCCGCATCGGCAACCGAAACGGATGCCACATCGGCGCCGGCCGCATTCTCATCAACAGGAGACGGCGCACCTACTGTCAGTTCGGGCGCCTCGTTCATGACGCCAACCATGACCGTCACGTCGGCGCTGTCGGAAAGACCGCCGGCGTCGGTGACCGTTACCGTGAGATCAACCGACGGGTCGGTCTCGTAGTCCAGGCTCTCGCCATCCTTGAGCTTCAGCATGCCGTCCGCAATCTCGAAGCGGTCGTCGCTTACCTCATAGGTGTGCGTGTCGCCCATGTCCGGATCGGTCGCCGAAACCGTAGCGACATCGGCGCCCGCAACATTCTCACCCACCGTAGAAGGCGCGCCCACCGTCAACATCGGTCCCTCGTTCACGTTGTTGACCGTGACGGTCACGTCGGTGCTGGCCGAAAGGCCGCCGGGATCGGTGACCGTGACCATGAGATCAATCGATTGCTCGGTCTCGTAGTCCAGGCTCTCGCCATCCTTGAGCGCGACCCACCAGCCGCCCTGATCGTCCTGACGGGACTCGAAGCGGTCGTCCCCGCTGACCTCGACCGTGAGCGTGTCGCCGTCGGGGTCGCTGGGGGTAATCGCACCCAGACCCACGCCGGCCATGTTCTCGTCAACGGCGTGATCGTCGGCCATGACTTCCGGCGCCTCATTGACGTTGCCTACGGCCACGGTCACCGTGGTCTCGGAGCTGTTCCCAGCCGGGTCCGAGGCGGTGATCACGAGATCCACCGAAGCGCCATCCTCATAGTTCAGGTACATGCCGTCCTTCAGCTTGAGGATCAGCCCGGAGGTGATCTCGAACTTGTCGTTGTCCACGGAGTAGCTGACCGCGTCTCCTTCCGGATCGGTGCTGTCCGACAGCGATGACAGGACGGCGCCCGCATCGTTCTCGTCGACACTCAATGCAGCGTCCCGGAGCATCGGCGCGGATGGCGCCTCATCCACGTTGTTGACCGTGACGGTCACGTCGGTGGAGGCGGAAAGACCGCCGGCGTCGGTCACGGTCACCGTGACCATGACACTTCCAGCTTCCTCGTGATCCAGGCTCATGCCGTCCTTGAGCTTCAGCCACCAGCCGCCTTCAGCGTCCTGCGAGGTCTCGAAGCGGTCGTCGTCCACCGACAGGGTGTGCGTGTCGCCCGCATCCGGGTCGCTGAGCATGATCTCGCCCACGGGCACGCCATCGGCGTTCTCGTCAATGGTTGAAGCCGCAGCCACGCCGTCGGGTGTGGTCCCGTCCGCAACCGAAATCGACGGGGCCTCGTTCATTGCGTTGACGGTAACCGTCACGTCGGCGGTAGCGGTAAGGCCGCCCGAGTCGGTGACGGTAATCGTGACCATGACGGATTCTTCCGTCTCGTAGTCCAGGCTCATGCCGTCCTTGAGCTTCAGCATGCCGTCGGCGACCTCGAAGCGGTCATCGCTCACCTCATAGGTGTGCGTGTCGCCGGCATCCGGGTCGCTGGCGGTAACCGCACCCACCGTTGCGCCGTCGGCGTTCTCATCAACCGCGCCGTCGGCTGCCTCGAGCGAGGGTCCTTCGTTGACGTCGTTGATGGAGACGCTGACGGTATGGGTGGCGCCTGCGCCATCGCCGCTGGCGGTGATGGTGACTTCGATGGGAGAGGTATCCGATTCGAAGTCCAGCATGGTGCCGGCCTTGAGCTTGAGGTTGCCGTCGGCGATTTCGAAGCGGTCGTCATCCACGGTGACCGACGTGGCGTTTTCGGTGGCCACTGAAGTGACCGTACCGCCATCGGCGTTTTCGTCCACGGAGCCTTCGGCGTCCGCCGTGATGACCGCAGCCGGAGGCGGCGGCGGAGGCGGCGGAGGCGGCGGAGGAGG
>VYFM01000662.1 GCA_009842375.1 Candidatus Poribacteria bacterium
CCTCGCGTTGAGGCACGAGAGACGGAAGCAGGAAGAGCCGTTTGGCAGCAACAATTGCTGCCAATATAAGAGCGAAGAATCCCCACGCTTTAGCGGGGGGAGTATGTCAAGTTGTGTCAATAACACTCTTTAACGAATACACACAGAATTTAATTATTGTTGAATAATATAGTCATTGAATACGAAAGAGCATTTTTTATGAATAATTGGAAAGTTGAAGTTTACTACAAACCTGACGTTCCTGACACTGTAGGACAAGGTATAGTTGAAGACATAGCCGACCTCGGTATCAGTGGAATTGAATCCGTACGGGTTGCCTCGGTTTACTGGATTGAAAGTTCTCTCGATGCTGAAGCTATTGACCGAATTGGTTCAGAACTACTTGCTGACCCTATCACACAAATTTACACTTACGGGAATAATACTGAAGAAACATCAAGTTGGACGATTGAAGTGCAATTCAAACCGGGTGTTACAGATGCAGTGGGTGATAGTGCTGTCAAAGGTATAAATGACATCGGCATTACTGATGTCACCACCGTAAAGACTGGACACAAGTATTGGTTGACGGGTACGCTTACCTCTGAAATAGTTGAGAGAATCGCACAGCAATTGCTTATGAACGATGTTATTCAAACATATTCATACCAAGAACCGTCAATATAACTGGTATTTACAAGCTTGCGTACAAACGAATAACTGTCCCTAAGTGCAATCTTACCAGTATTGAAGTTGCCATTTGTCGTAGGATAAATTTGATGTCTTTATGTGGGTTAACTCGTCTTGGCTTCCCTAACTTAATGTCACGAAAACCGTGTTTTTGAAGCAATCTTGGCAAGGATTGAGATGAGAAATAGTATAAATGATCATGAGGATGGACGTAAGGCCAATCTGACTTTTGAAGTCTGCTCTGCAATCCTCCACCATTTGGCACTTCAATAACCAAAGTGCTGGTTTTCTCGGTATTCTCTGATGGTTTTAAAATTCTACGTAATTCATTAAGAAACGGATTAAGTTCAGATATATGTTCTAACACATGGTAGAGTGTAATGGCATCAAAATATTCTGATGGAAAATTCGCATCAAAAAGGTCCCCACATTTGACATCCAGTTGATGTTCCTGTTGTGCAAAAGATATTCCGCTCTTAGACGGATCTATTCCGTAGGTTTCCCACTCATTTTCACGTGCCAGATTCAGAAACGTCCCTATCCCACAGCCAACATCCAGCAATCGTCCTTTTCCTTGATGGTGTTGCTCTAATTCAGTGAGTCGTTCAGACATTTGTAACCATTCCATGCTATCAGTATGTATACGTTCTACTTTGTCTGGAGGATAGTAGGTTTCGACGTAACCTTCCTCAAGCGTTTGTCTGTTTATTCTCGGATTTACATATCGTAATTGGCATTGTTTACATTTAACCACCGAAAGAGTATCTTTCGTAAAAAGCAATTCTGTCTCATCACGTTCACAAATGGGGCAATCAATATGTTCCAACGTACTCATGAAAGTAATACTCTCTGGTTCTGTCGAAAATAATCCAAGTTGCTTCCTACGAAGTATTTAGCGATAGTTGCTATTTTTAATGAAGAAATTTTGACTAATCGTGATATGTCGTAGCGCAAATTTTTAGTTTGCGTCCTAAAATGCACAAACTAAAAGTTTGTGCTACATAAGTGGCAATATAGGTTAAAATAATGTTAATCCTTGTGCCTCTACATATACTGAATAGAGTGATTGACTACCGGTCATAAAAAGTCTGTTTCGTTTCACACCACCGAAGCACAGGTTTGCGCATATCTCTGGAAGATGTATTTTTCCGATAATTGTTCCATCGGGGGCAAAAACATGAACACCGTCATAACCGTCACCAACCCAACCAGCACTTGCCCACAAATTACCATCAACATCACATCTGATTCCATCTGCAATGCCGGGGGACATATCACAGAAAACGCTTTTGTTTTCTAAACGTTCATTGTTCACGACATCAAAGGCATAGATATTTCTTGGAGTTCCCTCTTTGTGTGTGACACCGGTATCAACTACATAAAGCTTATCATAGTTTGGTGAAAAGCAGATACCATTCGGTTTTTCAAGTTCTTCTGTTACAACAGTTGCTTCTCCGGTATCCGGGTTCAGGCGATATACAGAAGTTGGCAATTCAAATTCAGCGATATGACCTTCATAGTTGAGCATTATGCCATATCCTGGATCAGTAAACCAGATATGTCCGTCGGGGTGAACAGCAACATCGTTTGGTGCGTTAAGCCGATTATTATTAAATTTGTCCATTAACACGGTGACAGTCCCATCATATTCGGTTCGCGTAACACGTCGTGTACCGTGTTCACAACTTATTAACCGTCCCTGTCTATCACGTGTGTGTCCGTTACTATAATTTGAAGGTTTACGATAGATACTAACTTTCCCGTTTGCTTCCTCCCATTTCAAGATTCGGTTGTTGGGTATATCACTCCAAAGGAGATAGCCACCATCCCCAAACCAAACGGGACCTTCAGACCACCGCGCGCCAGTCCATAACCTTTCAACTACAGAATTTCCGATTTTATATCTTGCAAATCGGGAATCAATAACTTCGATTGCTGGGTCTGGATATCGTGTAATCGATCCATCCCACTTTCTATCAGATTCACTCATGTATAATACCTCCAAGATTCATTATTCACACAATGTAGTATATCACAAGTTAAAGGTTATATGGATATTTTCTTCTGTGTATAGTGTCCAACCCTATTCCGATGATCCGTACAGAATAAATAAGGTATGGATTATCATAAGAGTCTGTGATAAAATTGATTATCTGGATGGAATCCATAAGGAGATAAAATGAGAACTTTTGGTACACATGGCATTGTATTTCCTGATAAGAACTACGTCGTTCCACGCACGGAAGAGACGAGAAATTTTATCAAGCGTGTTATAGAAGGAAAGTACATAGTACTCTTCGCACCGCGTCAAACTGGAAAGACGACCTTTTTCAGATTGGCACTTGATGCACTCACAACAGAAGATCCAACCTACTTACCAATTCAGTTGGATTTTCAAACAATGCGTAATGTTACCCCATCCACTTTTTATGATCAGTTGAACTATATGATTAGCAAGCAAATCAATAGAGCGTTCCAGTTACATAGTAGTAACCCATCTGAAGCACTCATGAAGTTAATCGAAAACGCAACAATCACTGATCATTTATCTATGGTCCGGTTTTTTGATAGTCTTGGAGGAATACTAAACAGTGATTTCCACGAACAGACACCTAACTTCAAGCGGGTGGTTGTCTTAATTGATGAGTTTGATGGAATTCCCCAGACTGTTGTAAGTGACTTTCTATATTCCCTTCGACAGATTTACCTTTCTACTGAAATCAAGTGTCCACACAGCGTAGGTATAGTAGGGGTTAAGAGTATTGCACAACTTGATTATGACAGGTCTATTTCACCATTCAATATACAGGATGAATTTCGGTTACCGAATTTCACAGTTGAACAAGTGGGAGAACTATTTTCACAGTATACAGATGAAGTCGATCAAACCATTGACAAAGAAGTTATACATATTCTCCATAAACAGACAGCAGGACAACCTTTCTTAGTGAATCGAATTGGTCAGATTCTTACCGATGAGATGTCTATTCCAGAAACCGAGCCACTAACCCTATCACATTTTGCTAAAGCACATACACATCTGATTGAAGAAAAAATACGAATATCACACATCTAACCACTAATATCCGTAAAGACCGCAGCTATGAAACGATATTGATGAGAATACTTACCTCCGATGAAGGTGTACGATTTAACCTTCATAATGAGCAGATAAATGAACTTACCACCTACGGAGTTATTAAAAAAGGTGAGGATAGCATGTGTGAAATTGTCAATCCGATATATTTCTATTGTATTATACAAGCATTCAAGCCAGCTATCAACGGTCTGGAGGATGATTACTTTACCGATGAAAACATAACTGGTTACCTGACATATCTCACATCCACTGGACAGGTTGATTTGGAAGGATTACTTGATAATTTTCGAGATTTCGTGGCGCGTGCAGGCTATAAAATCCTGCTTACCTGATTCCCCTCAAAAATATGTTGGGCAGCATCTTCTTCTAACATATCTTGAACCGTTTATACAGATCATCGGTAGTGGTATGTTTATTGAAGTTCAGACTGGACGTGGTAAGATGGATCTGCTTATCACACAGTCAAAACAAGTACGTCATTGAAATTAAGGTTTGGAGAGGAGAAAACCGTTATCAAACTGGGAAGAAACAACTTGCAGCATACCTAAAATCCGAGCGCGCAAAGGAAGGTTACTATATCGTATTCGACCATCGGTTAGAACCAGAACCACGGGAAGAGAAAGAAACAATCGAAAATGTGATGATTCGAAGTTATGTAATTCCTGTGATATAAGATCAACCTTCATCTGCCACGAATTAATACTAACCATATTAGGTAGCACAATGCTGATGGCAAAAAAGTTTATCTCTGTGCATGCTGTGATTCTGTAGGGGCACTGTATTCAACATTGAGGTGTGGAGTCTCTAAACGCACATGCCCTCTATGACGAGACAACAAACAATTTTCTAATGTACCACTTACCAACAAGGTTCTTTCCGCTGGATATGGGGCAACACCGGTCTCAAATAGTTCCTCTATTTTGGATACAAGACATGCAGAATAAGTAACATTCGGTGTCGGTGTTAAGAAAAACTGTGTTGAAACTGGCAGGGGTTCACCTTTTAGTTTTGCTGCAAAGCAATAATCTCGGATAGCTCCATTGATCATTAAAAGTGTTGCTTTGAATCCATCGTTATATTCAATGAAATATGCAGCAGGATTGTCAACAAGACGATATATTTCCCCATTTCTAATCATGTCCTGTGTCCTACCATCTTCATCAGTCAAACCACATGGTGTATCACTTCTGGACAGTGCCGCTTCCAGCAATTCCATAGACCAGCGTCCCTTTTCACCCAATTTCCATACTTCTTCACCATCAATTAGCTGGACTGCTGCTACACCGGTTTCACCACCTTTTCTGCGTTCCACCATACACTGCATTGCCTCTAATGCATGATAATCCATTGGGTCCGAACCACCAACACCTACCATGAGCGCGTCTTCAAGTTCACATCCTAAAGATAAATCGACATCAGGTAACCGCCAAGTGACTGGTAAAGATGAACCTGCAAGCACACCAAAGTTGAGACGGTAACCATCATTCACCATCTCTTTAGCCTTTTCAAAACTATAGGAGAGGTGTTTGTCATTGAAAATAGGCACAGATTTACCATCTTCTTCAAAGACCTTTACACACTCTTTAAAGAATTCATATCGAGGGTAAAGCACTTGGCTCATCTCGTTATGTGGATAATCCCCGTGTTCCCCGATGAGCAGGACAGCATCTACAGCAATATTTTCACCACCACAGCGAAGTGTTTCAGCAATTGTAGGATAGACAGTAAAGCCAAATTCTCTTGCACGGTCTTCGCTCTGATTACCTTCTGGTTTCTGATCAACGAACATGGAAACGACTCTCATATTCGGACGATGCCAGTTGCCTTCTTTAGGATACCCAACGAGAAAACGGTCAGCAAAATGTTGGGCATGTGTTAAGTAACGGTAGATCGTAGTAACAACAGCAATTCTTTTCATGGTCTCATGTCCTCCAGAAGGTTGATTCTTCAGTGGGTTGATAGGATATGTCCAGATGAGGAGTTTCTTGTAATACACCACCTTCATGTAAACTATCAACACCTGCTGCAACCAATCCAGTCGTCAACAGTGTGCGTTCCACTGGATATGTTGCCTTACCTGTCAAAAACATCTGTTCAATGTTGTTCACAAGGGGTGAGAAGAAGTTTGCCAAAGTAGTTCGTGCAGGTGGCATGGGAAGATACATCTGTGTAGATAGAATATCTTTCTCCGTCCCAATATATGCTGCAAAGTTAAAATCCTGCACCAACCCGTTCATCAGAATCATCGTTGATTTGAGTCCATCATTATGTTCATACTGATAGGCGATAGGGTCTTTAACAATCTCTTTCATTTCATCTAATGTTGGAAATGGATTGTTGAACCCAGGACGTGATGGTGTGAGGGTATGACTCCGACAGAGTGCAGATTCAAAAAGTTCCCGCGACCAAAGTTCGGAATGGTGTGCATTCCAAAACGCGTCTCCGCGATACGCCTGAAGCCATTTCACGCCGCTTTCACCACCTTCACGTCGTTCCACCATACATTGCAACGTCTCTAATGCGTGGAAATCATAACTATCCACACCACCATATCCGACACATACTGCTTCAGAAATAGACACATTCAATGGCATATCAATTGAAGGAGTTCGCCATGTGACAGGCAGCGAAGACCCAGCCATAAAGGCAAAGTCCATTGATTGAGATATGTCGTACATCTCTCTCGCCCACTCCCAATTCCACGAAAGGTGTTTATCGTTGAACACCGGGACACCCCGTCCACTTCGTTTAAACACCTCAACCATTTGCATATAATGTTCATAACGGGGATATAGACGTTGTCCTTTATCATTACTGGGATATTCACCGTGTTCTCCGATGAGCAAAATACCATCAACCGCTAATTCTTCTCCACCGAGTGTTAATGCTTCCGCAATTGTTGGAAATCCTTTCATTGTTGGGAAACGTTCCAACCTATCACTACTTATGTCGTTGTCCTTAACCTGTTCAACATATAGCGAGACAAGATCCATTGGTGGATAGTGGTGCCGACTATTCCACCCATATCCTTCTAAGAAACGATCCACGATATGCTGCGCGTGTGAGTATTTGTGGTAAATGGTAGCAATTGCAGCTATTTTTAGACGTTTTTCCATAGTCACTTCCTTTATTTAATAAATGTTTATGGTGATGGGACCAGTGAATCAGTATTTAATGGTCTTTCCATCAAGACAACCGGTGCTTGACAACAGTCACAATTTCCTGGCGCAACTGTGCGAATGAAGCACGTATCGCAATAGTAATAAAGTTCATGGACAACACCATCACGGACTGACATGAAACTTAGCACTTCCAATAATTGTGAGTTAGGAAAAACACGTCCGTTGATAATCAAGTCTTTTTCGTGAAGTCTTTTGTCAACAAAAAGTGCTTTGGATAAAGAGGTATGCAGAAGTGTGAAATATTTGTCCTTGTCAGTTTTGAAGCCGTATAGATGTTTATGTTCAGCATCCAGTTCAACATTATAGAGCGTCTTCATCTCTTCGGCTAAACAAAGGATATTTCCCTTAAGTTTTATTTCCTGCGGCTTAGGTTTTTCAGTTGTTGGCTTAGCTCCTATCAAAATTAAACCTACAATGAAAAATAGTGGTACAACTACAATAAATTTACGCATCTTCTATTCCTTCTTTGCCCATCTGTTTGGACCAGGACCCGGTGTATGTTCATCTCGTATCCGCTTAAATTCTTCAGGTGTGGTAACGACATCATTGGGGTGCAATTTACTGCGTGCGAGAAAACCTGCTTCCGGTTGATAGCCAATAGGTTCTGCAGCGTCCTGATAGCGCGAATCAACACTCCACCTGACTTGGTCGCTTACATTGGGTATAGAACGGTGTGGCGTGAGATTGGTAAGTAGTAGAACACTGCCAAATTTCACAGGAACCACGACTGGTTCAACTTCTGGTAATTCATCATCTGGAATTTCAAGATAGAAACGTTCAGAGGGACGATGTAGGAACACACCATCACGATGTGCATGTGGGATAACTTCCATGCAACCGTTCTCCACCGTTGCATCTATCAACGGAATCCAGATTGTAAGTTGCAAGACTGAATCGCATTTCGGTTCCATATACCCAGCATCTTGGTGCCATGGGACTAAAGTTCTATCATGGTCTGGAAGTTTGGGACGTACACGATAAGCTGGATGACACATTATCTCAGAACCGACAAGAGATTCCGCAATATCAAGTATTCTTGGATTGACCAAAAGATTAAAAAGTTCTGGTCCTGTATACACCCCGCTGAATACTTTCTGGAAAATTGATTCAGATTGTTCCGATATTTTTGCTAAACGTGTGTCAAAGCCTTCATCTTTGAATTCGGAATCTATTTCACCATCAGAAAAGAGTTGTGCTGCACCACTATCTACAACTTCCCCAAACTCTGTAATCAGAGGGTTCAGGTCATCAGGTTCAAGAGCATCTTCAATTAACAAATAACCGTATTCGTTAAAGTCATTAATCTGAGAATTACTTAATGTCTTCATAACACCTCTTATATCTGGACAAGTTCAATAAGAATACCGTCAGGATCTCTTACACACACGACACCTGCGGCATCAGGTGCGCTTATAGGTTCTGAAAGGAATTCAACACCGTTCACTTTCAAGTTTTCAACAGTTTTCTGTATATCATCTACAATGAATGTTAACCATCGGACACCAGCAGAGAATTTGTTTTGCGGAGTTGATGGCGGAGATTCTATATCCATCAGTTTGATAAGTGTGTTACCAGCCTTTAGACGTACTTGACGGAATCCCGTTGGTGCGAGTCCTACATCCTGAGCAAGTTTTTCAGGTATATTCAGATCCAACACAATTTCAAAACCCAACTTGTTGTGATAAAAATCTAATGACTTCTCAAAATCGCTACAAGTTATAGCAATGTCAACTGTTGGATGCGATAATTCTAACACCGTTTATCCTCCCGTAATTACAAAGATTGCTTCACGAAATTGATTAAGTGGACGTGTATTATAGGTAATGTCTACAGGAACAACTATTCGTCCTGATATAGAAATATGCTGCGGAATAGGAATAAAAAAATCAATGTATCCATCTGTCTTCGGTGGAATCGTTGTCTCTTTCGGATCAATATCTATACCCCATATTGCAGGGAGAATTGGCTGCACAGTTACTGTACGCGACTCGTGTGAATGGTTAGTTACCTCTACTCGCAACTGTGCTGTTCCACCCTGATCAACTTCCTGTTCATAAGGATAGCAACGCACCCAATGTTCATCCATTCCATAGTTTGCGTGATCCCAAGGAAAGAGTTCTGTATAACACTTTTCTCGTTCTGCAAGAGTGCTTAACATAAAGTCAATTTCGCTGTCAGAAAAATCGAATGCCACATCAACATGACAGTTAAATATATGTGTTGGTTTGAGCTCCTGAATTAGACGCAGACATTTTTCATAGCCAACATCCGCACCGAGTAGATTGCGATTTCCAGAACAGTAATCGTCAATTCCTGCCATCGTAAATGAGTCGCCTGAAAAGAACATACGCATACCATGCCCTTCCACAAGCAATCCACCGTGATAATAGGTCTGTCCCGGAAAATGGTATGCAGTCATTGTGAACTCATTCCACTCCCAAGAATCACCATCACTGGTAACGCGATCCACTCTGGTAATAGCAGGAGAGATACATGGCAGCCGATATGCCTTTGGATATGTGATTACCTCAGCAACGATTGAATCTGCTATTGTTTCACAAGGAAAAATCTCCTGAAACTCAGGAATTGCATTAACGTGGTCGTCGTGATAGTGTGTTACCCAAAACTGTGTAACATCCGAGATCTCGCCACCCTCCTGCAACTGCTGAATCTGTTTTATCACATTTGGTGAACCGCAATCCATGACAAATGCTTCTCTGTTTTCGGAAATGATTATCCATGTTGTGCCGTAATGACGTAGGAACTCTGGAGGTGGTTTGCCTTCACGTATTGGCATGTGTCCTGGCTTTCCTTCAAATTCAGAAAAAAGATGCGGAAAGTAGTGACGGAGTGCTGAGATGGACACATATTTATCGTAGCAATCCTCCAACCGTTCCAAAAGCGTGTCAATTGCCCTATCAGGATTGTCCATGACAGCACCATGCGTTGGAATAAGCGCAGTTGGGGATGCCTGTCGCACCTTTTCAAGGCTCTCCTTCAGTTCATCTCTCGCACCAAGAAAACCGTGATAATCACTGGTCTGCTGTCCTTTCTGTAAACTATAGAGTTCCCAAATCTTGCCCTCATCAAAAATCAGATCCCCCGTAAATGCAAAACGTTGTCCGTCAACATCAATCAGGTAAGTAATACTACCATCAGTATGTCCAGGTGTTTCAAGGACTGTCAGCAATGCAGATCCCCACTCAATCTGTTGACCGTCGGTATATGTATCTGCCACTCGGATAGATTCTGCAAGCATCAGATTGTGCGGATGGCAGTTATAGAGGTGCCATCGATATTGTGAATCGTTCCAAAAGGATTCGACTTCAGCAAACCACGATTTCTCTTTTGCTGGCACACCAATACGGACATTATCACCTATTGGACAATTGAGTATGCTATCACGATGGTGATGGGTAAAGAGAAGATTCTCAGCGTTAGAGATACCAAGTTCTGCACAAGTCACATTGAATGTAGGTCCACTCGGATCAATGAGTATAGCCTTGCTATCATCAAGGAGAATACCTGTGTTAACATGTCCGTGGTGAACATACAAGTTTTCACTGAGTTGGGAATAGTCAACTTTCATAAGTTAATCTCATACGAATATCTTATTCTACTGGTTTAGGTGTCTTAGTATTCGACGCGTCTTTTTCAATCACTGCCTTCATTGTTCTTCCACCCGGTGCATCTTCAGAATACACTTTTTCCCATTGTCCTTTTGTTGTCATGATAACATGATCTTTCATTGCACGTTGAATACCACGATGAACTCCCGGTTTTGGAATTTCATCCATTTTCCAGTTCAAATATGTGAAGGGCTCACCAGAATCCCATACCCATTGATTTACATCTGTATCATGCTTCAAGCCTATCCAATACCACATACCTTCATAAACAACATCAAGCCATACTTGCTCATCTTCACTTGTTATTGAGACGAGATAAGCACCTTCAGCTTTTGCTATAGCTTCTGCATCCTTCCTCGTTCCATCACAACGAATCGCTTTATAGGAATGTCCATTTTCTGGATTGACCACCCAAACATTTGGAAAATTCATCAGCGAACTAAAGGAAACTTCATTACCAAATATAAATTGTTCATTGTTATTTGAAGCAGCATCAGTCCGTTCAGATGGATCAGCATCAAGATGCAAGACTAACCCCTCATAGATTTGTCTGTCTCTTACAATAAAAAGATCAGAAATAGATTTATGTCCTAAATACTCAAGTGACAAAGTAAAAATACCGTAATCTTTTACCAATAATTCAAAGTTTCCATTTGAATCTGTTGTTATCATTGAAGTATGAATGAAACCGTCTGTTCCATCCATATCAAGTTGATGTATTTTGACTTTAGCAGTCTTATCAGCAAGCGGTTGTCCATTCTTGAAAACAACTTTACCGCGAATTTGCTGTGGTAATACACCCCCAGATTTCATAATAATCTCTACGTTTTGAAGGTTTGCACCAGGTTTTATACCAAACGTTACCGCACCTGTTTCAGGTGAGAATGGAAATGGATGCGGGTAGAACAATGT
>VYFM01000434.1 GCA_009842375.1 Candidatus Poribacteria bacterium
ACCATGTTCCATGCTATACTGCCAAGAAGGAGAACATCCTAATGGTTATGCAAAAAGACATTCAAGCTACTTGCGATAACATTGTTCGCGAATTCGCTCCACTACAGGTCATTCTGTTTGGATCCCATGCGTATGGCACACCATCAGAAGATTCGGATGTTGACTTGTTGGTAGTGATGGACATTCCTGAATCTGAGACGAGTCGTCAAGCTGCAGAGATTTGGAAGCGTATTCCACGTCGCTTTAGCATGGATCTGCTTGTACGTACACCCGATGAGATTGCTTATCGCACTTCTCATAACGACTGGCTTCTTCGTGAGATTTTTGAAAGAGGAAAAGTCCTTTTTGGAAACGCAAATCTATTTAAAATACCTATCAAGAATAAAGAGGATGGAATGAATCCATTAACGCTGGAATGGGTAAAAAAAGCTGAAGGTGATTACACTACGGTTATGTTGTTACAGCCAAGTCCGATTTCAAGCAAGGATGTTATCTGCTTTTATGCACAACAGTGTATAGAAAAGTATTTGAAGGCATGGTGGCAAGAGTCTAATATTCCCATACCGAGAACCCACAATTTAGAGGACTTGCTGAATCTGATAATATCTTCTCGTCCTTCTTGGGGTTCTTGGAAATCTGATTTTTCAACACTTACCAAACATGCAGTTGACTTTCGTTACCCTGGAAGATTCGCAACTGCTGAAGACGCTGCGCATGCAATAGAAATCTGCGTTAAAGTTCGCGAGGTAGTTCGGGAGGCGTTAAAATTACCACAAGATCAATTGGATAGGTAGGTTTTGCACGTGAATTCAGGTACAACAATTAACATTCCAAAATTAGAAATTTCACCGCAGGAACGCGCTGAAAACAAACCTACACAAGAAAGTGTTGTTGCTGCCACCCGACTTCTCCGTGAGACTGGTTTAGTTGTAATTGAGAGTGTGTTCCCACGAGATTGGATAGCAGAAATAAACAGTGCGATGCAAGCGGTTCTTGATATGGGAGAAGATGCTCATCACGGGACACACCCGATGTTAGAAATGCCGTTTATGGATGCACGTATCATTGACAACCCCTTTGCAATGCCTATAATGAAAGCTGCAATGGGAGAAAAGATTTTCGCATATTTACCTTACGGATGCAACTCAACTTCTCCTGGTTCCGATATTCAATGGATTCATCGTGATTCTGGTCAACTTTTCCCGGAATTGCCGTTTGCGCTGCCTGTATCAACAATCGTCGTGAATATCCCACTTGTTGATTTTACAGTGGAAAACGGTGCTACGGAGGTATGGCCTGGGTCACATCTCATCGTTGATGACGATGCAGTACGGAATACACCGTATAATGTCTGTGATGAAAAGCGTGCTGCACAACTTCCGTCCTTTCAGTTAGTTATGCCTGCGGGTTCGGTTGTGGTGCGAGATATGCGGTGCTGGCACCGTGCTATGCCAAACAGCACACAAACTCGCCGTCACATGCTTGCTCTTGTCTACTTTCGTAGATTTCATCATTCACCTGATGCTCCAAGTATATTCAATGCACGGATTTCGGAAGATATATGGTCAAATATGTCCGAAGCTGCACAAGAAGTGTATCGTTTTCAAGCACACGATTAGGATACATTTATGAGGAGAAATTATGGAACGAACATTACTTATTTATCCAGATATGCCCGAAATTGATAGAGAACACGGGTTTAGCAATATCAATGGTCCATCGCTTGTTCGCGTGCCAGATTGGGTAGACAATCCTTTGAGTAAATACTATCTCTATTTCGCACACCATCGCGGTGCATATATCCGCTTAGCCTATGCTGATGAAATTGAGGGACCCTATACGATATATCGTCCTGGTACCCTACATCGTGATAACACTGTCTTTAAGGGATGTGATCACATTGCATCGCCCGATGTTCATATTGATGAAGAAAATCAGCGTTTCATCATGTATTTTCACGGTAATTATCGTGGGGGACAGGCAACCTGTTGGGCTACTTCACCAAATGGTATAGATTTCACAGCAATGGAAACATTGGAGAAACAGCAGGGACCGTATTTTAAGGTTTTTTGGTGGAATAATATGCCTTATGCGACAAACCACAACATGATAAACCGTGGCAAAACTCCTGAATGGACAACTGTATTTGAAAGACGCGACACTCCTTTATTTATCGGTAAAGGAAGAGATGGCACACCACGTCATACTGCAAATCATCTTGTAGACGATACACTGACTGTATATTACTCACTATATGGTGGGACACCTGAACGGATATTAAAAAGCACGGTTGAACTGACAGAGGATTGGAACGATTGGCATCCATCTCCACCAATGGAGGTAATCGCACCTAAATACGAATTTGAAGGTGTTGATGTTCCGATTGTACCTTCTACAAATGGACTTGATCGGGAACGGGTGCATCAACTTCGCGATCCGGAGATTTTTTGTGAAGATGGTGAGACATGGCTGCTCTATTCTGTAGCGGGGGAGCAAGGGATTGCGGTTACTAAACTTGCTACAGTAGAGTCATAAACAACTGAAATTAATAGTTTTAATAATCATAAGGAACACAATCCATCCGAAAGGGATAAAAAATGTCAAAAACTGACGAGTCACTTAACACCTTGAATTATTTTCCAAAACGGATTTCAATTTATCTACTGTGCTTCTTGTTGGCGTATTGTATATTAGCATCCATCGGTTATGCGCAACCCCATTTGGTCTTCGTTGTAGGGGAAAATGAGTATAAATCGGAAATCACGATGCCCGCGTTGGCTGAGGTATTGGCAGATCATTACGGGTTCCGTACCACAGTTCTCATCGATGAGGTGCTTCAAGGTGGTGAAGGTAATAGTATCAATGGGTTGGATGTTCTTGAAACAGCAGACCTTCTCATAATGTATTTGCGATTCCGTCAACTCCCAGATAACCAACTTGCGTCATTACAACAATATATAGACCGTGGCGGTCCTATTGTAGCCTTCCGCACAACGACACACGCCTTTGACTACGAAGAAGAAGATAAAAGATCAACAAAATGGAACAATTTCGGTGCACGTGAACTCGGTGCTCCGTGGATCTATCATTACGGACACGGTGCAAGTACCGATGCAACAACCGTCGGTGAACATCCAATCCTTAATGGAGTGAGTCCAGAATTCCATGTGCGTTCATGGACATACCATGTGCGACCAGATTATCCTCCAAAAGATGCACGTATTTTGGTCCAAGGACGACCAGTCCTTCCTGAAGGAGAACGCGGTGATGATGAAACCGTCAATCCTATTGCATGGACACATACACATTCTGGTGGTGGACGTGTGTTTACAACTACAATGGGACATCCAGAGGATTTCAGTGTAGGTGACTTTCGTCGCCTAATTGTCAACGGTGTCTACTGGTGTCTCGAACGCGAAGCCCCGCGCAGATATACACCCGGATGGCGTGTTAAAACTGGACAACCATGGCGGGATATGGACTATGGACCTTACCTATCCACAGCAGTTGCAGCGAATAAGAATAACCTTACCTATAAAGGCATTATAATCCCGCTTACTCCGGATCACACAGGTGGAGCAGTCGTATTTGACACAGACCTATTGCGTTACTCTGCTGGTTGGATAGGTGGACTGATTGACTTCAGAGATGTTGAATATAACGGTTGGCATCAGAGTTACCCTTCTATAGAGGGAAATCTTTTATGGGAAAACAAGGTAGGTCCGGGGTGTGCAAAGGACGATAGTTTTGAGGATATACGTCCCGTTCCCTTTGGTCCTCTTCCCAGAGATTGGGCACATTGGAAAGGTTTGTATCTTCACGATGACAAGGTCATTTTGTCGTATACGGTAGGCACACGTTCGGTGCTTGAAACCCCATCAATTGAAAGTGGTGAAGAGGGTTATGCGTTTACCCGAACATTTCATCTTGGTCCCTCCACATCAAGCACACTCGTCCGCATTGCCTCAATTTCAGATGGTAAAGCATCTATCTTACCTGAATTTTTACGTGGTCCTTGTATCGCTTTATGTCTGTCAGATACGGAACCTGGGACACCAGGCAGTCTACTTGCCGCTATAATTGATGCACCAGACGGCACACAGTGGGAGACAGTACAAGACGAGATCCGCGTCCGATTTCCGTCTTCTGATCAAGCAATCACAGCAAAAATTCTGATTACTCCGGCAATACAGGATACACTTGACTTAGACACATGGAGAGAATTCGTTAACAACTCACCGTCTGTAATGGATTTGACTACACTCATAAAAGGTGGACCTCAACGATGGTCAGAAGAACAGGTTACGACTGGACACACTGACATACAGCAACGTATCAAACTAAAATCTATTGAAATCACCGCGAGTGAATTTATTTTACAGTCAGAACGCGATGGATATCAGCCGAAACTGCTATCAATAAATGATTTGACACCTCTCTTGGCAGATGTCGGTAGTGCAGATCAATACATGGCAGTCATGCTCCCTCCTGACAAAACGACACAGTCCACGTCAACACCAGAACAGGTGTCCGATCCTGCTTTGATCGGACACTGGCGTTTTGACGAAGGTGAAGGTATACACACTGCAAGTGCAACGCCTGGAAAGCCAACAATCGTACTTGATGGAGCTCATTGGGATGAAGGAAAACATGAAAATAGTCTTGCATTCAACGGTGAAGCGGAAGCACGTTTTGACGAAGACATTACTCACGACTTCGACACCACCAACCTTACCTTCGCTGTATGGATTGCCACCGAGGAAGATGGATCAATCTTCTCTGAAGCACTTGAGGAACCTGAATGGGTGCCAAACGGCAAGACATTTTTTATTCGAGATGGACATTTGGCATTTGATGTCGGTTGGGTCGGTGTCATAACAGGTGCTGCGGAAGGTGGGAAAACAGTCACTAACGGTATTTGGCATCATGTTGGCTTCACTTGGGAACATAAAACTGGTGCAGTCAAGTTGTTTTTGGATGGAGAGATTGTCGCACAAGGGACACTTAAACCAAATGATGAATTGGAAGATGATATTTGGAGGCTTGGTTTCACTGCAGAGAATTTCCCAGAAGGATCTCCTTGGTTAGAAGGGAAACTTGACGACATGCATCTATTCAATCGTGTCTTATCACCAGACGAGATGCGTTCAATTTATAAGGGGCACCAAGAACCGCCTATAACTGCAGTCGCTGTGGTAGAACCGATTGAAGGTGCAAAATGGATCGTAGACTCCGGACGTGTTTCTCTTCAACTACCTACAAATAAAAAAGCAAAGGTTCTTACGTGGGAGGGTAGTGAATCACACCTTTCAGATTTTGCCCGATTAGCAGCAAATGACGGACTTGACCCCAGTCAACCTTTTGCTATTGACAAGATAGATTGGCCCTCAGAAAATCCGTGGGAATCTTGGATACGCTTCGGTGGGTTCGACTTCTTTCCAGACGGTAATAGTGCTGCACTTTCCACTTGGAACGGGGATGTCTGGACTGTGATGGGACTCAATGATTCCTTGGGGAGGCTTGTTTGGCAACGTATCGCGACAGGGTTGAATCAACCGCTTGGGCTTAAAATTGTCGGGGATCAGATTTACGTAGCCGGACGTGATCAGATAACCCGACTCGTTGATCTCAACGAAGATGGTGAAATTGACTTCTACGAGAATTTTAACAATGATGTTTATAACAGTGAACACTTCCACGAACAGGTTATGGACCTGCAGACGGATGCAGCTGGGAACTTCTACTATATGAAATCGGGTCGTCATGCATTACCTTCCCAACATCCACACCACGGCACACTCATCAAAGTATCAGCAGATGGTGAACAGTCTACCGTGATAGCTTATGGATTTCGTGCATCAAACGGACTTGGGATTAGCCCAGGTCCTACATTCTACGGTACCGATCAAGAAGGTTTCTGGTTGCCTGCTAACCGACTGAACCGTATCACTGAACCAGGAAAATTCTACGGAAATCTGTTGGGTTGGTACCCTCCCGGTGAACCACCTAACACCTACGAACCACCCCTTTGCTGGGTCGCTCCTTTTGTTGACCGTTCTCCCGCTACACTGGTTTGGATTCCCACTGACATGTGGGCAGAAATGGGTGATTCTCTGCTCTCTGTCAGCTATGGCACAGGAAAAGTGTACACCGTCCTTCAGCATAAAACGGAGGGGATCATACAAGGTGCTGTCACTGAACTCGGTGTTGAGTTCCCCACAGGTGTAATGCGTGGACGTTTCCATCCAAAAAGTGGAGACCTCTATGTTGCTGGTCTATTTGGCTGGTCGTCCAACAAACAGGAAGACACAGGTTTCTACAGGGTTCGTATGACTGGTGCACCACTCCGTACCCCCAAATCTTTCCGCGCAGTTAACGATGGTTTAGTCATCAATTTTTACACACCACTTGAACCAGAGTCCGCAACAAATTCGGATAACTGGCGGATACAAAGTTGGGAGTACCGTTGGACAAAAAACTACGGTTCACCGCAGCTAAAACGTTCTGGTGAGGAGGGTAGAGACATACACCCTGTCCAATCAGTGACGCTGTCCGAGGATGGCAAATCCGTGTTCCTCAATATACCGAGTTTGACCCCTACGATGCAATTCCACGTTAATATCACGTGCGACTTTGCTGATGGTATACCGCTGAATTGCTATATACACGGCACAATACACGCTCTTGAAGAAAGACACAAAACCGAGTCTCCATAGCAAACATGTCCGAATATCGGTAATAATACGTTCTCAATAACAATCACTATACAACAATACGAAGCAGTTGAGAGGTATTGATTTTCCTGATAGATAATTTCAATCATGCACAACGTTGAAACTGGCACATTATACCTTGTGAGCACACCGATCGGGAACTTAGAGGATATCACTTTACGAGCGTTGCGTACCCTCAATGAAGTGGAGCTCATCGCTGCTGAAGACACACGAAAGACTCGTGGACTACTAACACATTACGAAATTAAGACGCCCCTCACGAGTTATTTTGAAGGTAATCAACAGAAGAAGACAGAATCACTCATTACAAGGTTAAAGTCAGGGGAATCGATTGCGCTTGTATCAGACGCAGGTACTCCAACAATTTCTGATCCCGGCTACCCCTTACTACAAGCGTGTATTGCTGAAGCAGTGCCAATCGTGCCAATACCGGGTGCATCAGCGATTCTCGCAGCAGCAACTGTCTCAGGTTTGCCTTTACATAACTTCACTTTTGAAGGATTTCTCTCTCCGAAATCTGGAAAACGGAAACGTCAATTAACACTGCTTGCGAATGAGGAACGGACATTGATCCTTTTTGAATCTCCGCACCGACTTTGCAGATTTCTTGAGGATGCACTTGAGGTAATGGGAGAACGTGAGGTCGTCATTACACGTGAATTGACCAAACGATTTGAAGAGATTTTCCGAGGGAACATCAGCCAAGCACTTGAGAAATTCCGATCCACAAAACCACGTGGAGAATTTACTATAGTTATTGGAGCATAATATTGGCAGTTAACAAAGTAACCAACATCAAGAACATAACTGTAATTGGTGCAGGACTGATGGGACACGGCATTGCACAAGAATTTGCATGTGCCGGGTACCGAGTTCATCTTCACGATATTACGGAAGAACAACTGAATAATGCTCGCGTTCAGATTGAAAAGAATTTGTCAATGCTTGCTGAAAACAGTGTTATCAAAGAGGCAAATATCTCAGGGACGCTGCAACGTATTCAGACGACTACTGAACTCGGTGTCGCTGCAGAGGATGCAGATTTTGTCGTTGAAGCAGTCACCGAGAATCTGACCTTAAAACAGAGAATTTTTGAGGAATTAGATTCTCTGTGTCAATCGCACACAATCTTAGCAAGCAATACAACGGCTTTAATGCCCAGTCAGATTGGTGTGAATACAAATCGCAAAGATAAAATACTCAACACACATTACTTTAATCCACCTTATCTGATTCCGCTTGTTGAACTAATTCGCAGCCCAGACACATCAGATGAAACCGTTTCTGTAACTTATGACCTTCTAACTGCTATCGGTAAAACCCCCGCGGTTATTGAGAAAGAAGCACTCGGTTTCGTTGGACCGAGGCTCCAAGCTGCACTCATCCGTGAAGCGTTTTCTATAGTAGAACAAGGCATTGCAAGTGCGGAGACAGTAGACCTCGTGGTTCGTAACAGTTTCGGTAGACGGCTTAGTGTTGCCGGACCATTTGAAGTATTTGAACTTGCTGGATGGGATTTGGTTGTTGCTGCATTTGAAGAGCTGTATAAAGACCTGAACAGTTCTGCTGACATCAATCCGCTCCTCCGAGGAATGGTTGATACAGGCAAACTCGGCGTGAAATCAGGAGAAGGATTTTATGAATGGTCTGATGAACGGCAACAAGCACTCCGAGACAGGTTGAGTCAGTCATTGATACGTGCTATGCAGCAGGAAAATAAAAGTAAGTCTGATTAGCTAACGCTTACATCTTGTTAGCAAGTATTTCATCCCAACCTACTACCAACAAATGTCCATAAAACTCCCCAGGAAAACAATCACATTCCTCATTGCTGGAATCGTAATAATCTGTCTTATATTTTTCTTTCAGCAGATACAAACAATTCTCCTTGAACTTATCACAGCGTTCCAAAGCATTGAAACGGTACGAGAATACATCGCAGGTTACGGTTTATTCGCTCCGTTCATTTCTGCGATTCTCATGATTTTTCAGAGCATCATTGCACCGTTGCCAGCATTCTTGATTACGATAGCCAACGGCGCCCTTTTTGGATTCTGGTGGGGTATGTTGTTATCTTGGAGTAGTGCAATGCTGGGTGCTGCGCTCTGCTTCTATATTGCCCGCCTTCTGGGTGCTAAATATGTTGTTCGGATCGTCAGTCAACCTGCTGTTAACAAAGCCGACAACTTCATACAAAAATATGGGAATTATGCTATCTTGATTGCACGCTTAATTCCGTATGTCCCATTTGATGCTGTGAGTTACGTTGCGGGGTTGACTCGGATACGATTCATCGGTTTTTGGATTGCCACTGGTATCGGTCAACTACCCGCAACTGTAGTATATACCTACCTCGGCAATAGAATATCTACTCACACAAATTTGATGCTATTGAGTTTTGGTGTTGTGATTTCTGTGTCCATTGCAATATGGTTGGTTAAGAATCGGAAGTCCCCAGACGAACAATAAACTGGTATTTTACGTCCCTTTGTTTTAGCACATCAGATACTTCACCATCCAAAACCAATTGACATCAAGTCTACTTTAAGGTAAATTCTTTTCAACAATCTCTAAACCTGAATAAGGAATATAATTATGATTCGGATAGGTGTTATCGGAGTAGGAGGCATGGGTGGTAGCCATTGTAACTCACTCCCCAACGTAGAAAATTGTGAATTTGTAGGTGTTGCGGATTTGCGACTTGATGCAGCGAAGGCTGTTGCAGAAAGGCATAACATCCGTGCGTTCCAAGATTACCAAGAACTCTTTCCACTCGTTGATGGTGTTGTTGTTGCAACACCACCTGTTGCACATACTAAAGTCGTTGTGGACGCAGCAGAAGCAGGAATACACGCCTTCTGTGAAAAACCGCTTTCTTTGACGCTTGAAGAATCGGATGAGATGATTGAAGCAGCAGACAAAGCCGGTACACATATTATGGTAGGTCAGGTTCTCCGCTTCTATCCTGTCCACGAACTTGGCAGAAAGATGGTGGATGCTGGTGATATTGGGGATATAGTGTATATTGAAACCGATTACACAGGTCCATACAATGCCCCAAGGGGTAGACCAGAGAGTTGGTATGGTACTGTCGGTGGATTGTTAGAAAACGGGATCCATAAATCTGACCTTATTAACTGGTTCGGTGGAAAACCACTTACTGTCGCTGCGGAAGTTGGTAGTTTCTCTGGTCATGATGATTGGGAGGATTATACTATTTCTCTCATTCGTTACGATACTGGAACTGTCGGTATCCTGCGTTGGGGTGGTTTCATGGGAGCACGCGGGACAAACGATACTTTCATTGATGGATCCGAAGGATCGCTCCGCCTTAACATGTCATCAGACCTTGCATATCTCAAAAAGCGCGGCAATAGCGATTGGGAAGAAATTGAGCCTGATCGTTCTGGTCCGAGCCATGTTGTCGGTGAACTCACGCATTTTGTGGAATGTATTCGGGACAACAAAACACCGATGATTGATGGCAGGGGTGGTAAAGATGCTGTTGCTGTTGTCTTAGCCACCTATGAATCGGCAAAAGAGAAGACGAAAGTGTCTCTTGATTAGGTGAGAGTATCATCGCGCAACTGATAGTTTTCGCTACAAGAATCGTTGTGAATAATGAACCATTTTCAGTTTGTAGGTTAGGTTGAGGAACGAAATCCAACAGGTAGCACGTTATCAATCAAGAAAAGTTGGGTTTCGTACCTCAACCCATAACTGTCAACTTAGGAACATAACTCTTGTTGGAATGTTCAATATACCTGAATTATTGCTATACACCTTCGCCCGCTAGGGCTTAGGTCAAAGAAGCATTATGTGTACTATACACCTTTCGCCTCTCCGAGGCTTTACCATTCGTATTTCAGCCCCAGCGGGGCGAAATGTGTTTCAGACTTAATTACGTTACCAACTAAGTTGACTCCCGCTGAATCATTCAGAATACCATAAGCGTATTCTGACAGTGCATTCACAGCGTTGATTTATGGGTTTCGTACCTCAACCCAACCTATAAGGCTTATACCGAACTACCGCACTCACGTTACATTATGAATGTATCAATAGGAGAACCATGCATGAAAAAAGTTTTGTTTTCGTTCTTTTTTCCGGTTTTTATATTATTTACATTATATCTTCCATACAGTTCTGCCCAAGAATACACCCAATGGGAGTTACCAGAGGATGCCATTGCACGGTTAGGTAAAGGACGTATCAATGATATGGAGTATTCTCCAGATGGTACTGTGTTTGCAGTTGCGACTTCAATTGGTATATGGCTATATGATACCCAGACATATCAGGAAATGGCATTACTTGCACGGAATAACAATGGAGTTCAGAGCATAGTATTTGACCCTAAAGGAACTATTCTCTCCAGTGGGGAACACTACCAAGGCATAACACTATGGGATGTTAGAGCACAAAGGTTGAAGAAAACATTTCAAGAGGGTTCTGCTATGTATCGCGGTATGTATTTCAGTTCTGATGGTAAAACATTTGCCCATGCGAGCTATAAAGAGATATATCTATATAATATAGTTACAGGTGAGAATAAACATATTCTCAAAGGGAATCAGGCTT